>JAFQKG010000209.1 GCA_017397025.1 Erysipelotrichaceae bacterium
GCAGTTGTTATTGCGATTACCTCTTTGGGTGCATCAAAGAAGTTGACTTCAAAGCATTCATGCGGTAAAAATCTATATCAGGTTGCAGATATTGTTTTGGATAACTGTGTTCCTGAAGGGGATTGTGGATGTGAAGTAGAAGGATATGACTCAAAGATTTGTGGAATGTCAATGATTACAACTTCTGTTATTGTTCAGGCTGTTACTTATCGAACTGCAGAAATACTAATCAGTCATGGCATCACTCCTCCAATGTACAAATCTCAGAATATTGATGGAGGTCGTGAATTCAACGAAGCATTGGAAGAAAAATATCTTGATCGTCTTCGTCGTATTTAATTTGTCTGTGAAAAAAGCTGTATTGATTATTAGGTCAATACAGCTTTTTATGTGATTCTCAAACTGAGTTTTTAATGATAAAGATTAATGATGAGAAGGTGTAAAGTCCAAAACTGGGGTGTTGTAGATGGTAAAATCAGTGCTGTCTTTCATTGCTTCATAATAGCTTCTTGCAGCTTGAGTCATTCGGAGGCAGAATTCTTTAATGTCAATGTGAATGGATGAAGCAGAATCTAATGGATTGCTGCAAATAGATGTGCCGCAGTTGACTCCAAGATGAAAATGAACGTCGTCTTCCTCGTTATCGAATCCTTTGTTTTGATGAAGGTATTCGCATCTAAGCTGCCAGCATCTTTTCCCGCAGATATAAGGTTGTTCGCTGTTTTCATTGATGAAAAAAGAAGCAGCATATTCATCAAACCATTTCATGTATTGCTGACCTATGTCACGAGCAGGTCTTTTTTTTCTATCTAGCATGATTCTTCCATCACGATATCTTTTGACAATTTCAGCGAAAGCAATGCCGCCGCAGATATCAGGAATAGTCAGTGCAAGGGCTAGTGCGGACTGCCACCGTTCATCGCTGATGTTCAGTTCGATTTCTTCAATGCGATTTAAAAAAGTAAAAGGTGAATCAATAGGGTACATAAATCTCCTTTCTCTAGCATAAGTGTTCTTTTTTTAATTATAACAGTATTAAACAGTGCATTCAAATTAAACGAGAATCGCTAATAGCATAGATGCTGTAATTCAGTGTTAAAAAACATTTCTTTTTTATGATGTGTCAGGGGAAACTTTATTTCGAAAACATAGATGAATGACAGGAGTGAAGTCATGATTCATATTGAATCAGATTGCCATCTTTTTTTTGATTTTATATCGTTGTTTCTTGACTGATGAATGATTCGACAGTTTAAAATAATCATGTCGTAATATTTGACAGAGGATTTAGGAGGAAATGAAAATGAAGAAATTGTTAATTATGGCTGTAGTGCTTCTGCTTTCTTTGGCCGGATGTGCAGGAGGATCAGACGATGCTGGTTCAAGTGATGCAGTTGCAATCAATCATAAATAAGTTATGTAAGACCTGTCGTTTGATGGGTCTTATTTTTTGTGATTTTTTTAAAGATTATTATGGTTTTCTTAAATGAGATGCGTTCTTTGGTTTTAAATAAGAAAAATCCTGTGGTAAAATAATAACGATGAGAGGGAGTATGTATATGTCAACACCACATAATGCTTCACAAATCGGTGAAATTGCGAAAACTGTTTTAATGCCGGGGGATCCGCTTCGGGCAAAGTATATTGCAGAAACATTCTTAGATAACCCAATTCAGTTCAATGCTGTCAGAAATATGTTTGGGTATACTGGGATGTACAAAGGAAAAGAAGTTTCCGTTATGGGAAGTGGAATTGGAATGCCTAGTATTGGAGTATATTCTTATGAACTGTTTAGCCATTATGGAGTTGAAAATATTATTCGAATAGGCTCTGCTGGCAGTTATACAACAGACCTGCAGTTAGGTGATGTACTGATTGTAGAGGACTGCTGGAGCGACTCTAGTTTCGCAAAGTCACAAAATCTCGATGAAAGCGAAATACAAAAACCAAGCCTGGAACTGAAAAATCTTTGTATTGAAACCGCAAAGAAGCATCAGATTCCATATCAGACAGGAAGAATTCATTCCAGTGATATTTTTTATGTAGAGCCTCATGCTGTAGTTGACTGGAATAAAAAATATGGCTGTCTGGCTGTTGAAATGGAAAGTTTTGCATTGTTTTCAAATGCAAAAGTATTGGGAAAAAAAGCTGCTTGTCTTTTGACAATCAGTGATAATCTTGTCATACATGATCATATGAGTGCAGAAGAAAGAGAGAAATCTTTTAAGAAGATGATGAAAATTGCACTTGAAACAGCAATTTGTTTATAAGGAGAAATTAGGAATTTTTCTCCTTTTTTTATGTAAAAATTGATACTTTATTTTCATTTCTTATGAAAATGCATTGAAATTTTTACAAATAATGACATTGAGTGTATTTTCATGAAGTATTCGATTATGGTAAAATAAATGACATGTGAGGGATGAATTATGATTATTGGAACAACAAAAGAACTTAAAAATCACGAATATCGTGTTGGAATTACACCCGACAATGTAAAATCTTTTGTCAAAGATGGACATACAGTTCTGGTCGAAACGAATGCAGGAAAGGCAGCGGGGTTTGTTGATGCTTTATATAAGGAGGCAGGAGCTCAGATTGTTGCGACATCTAAAGAAGTCTTTGATGCTGCAGACATGGTTATTAAAGTCAAGGAACCTGAACCATGTGAAGTAAAGATGCTGAAAAAAAATCAGATTCTGTACACTTATCTGCACCTTGCGCCAAATCCAGAACTGACAAAGGCTCTGATGGAAAAGGAAATTAAAGCTGTTGCTTATGAAACCATTACGGACAAGAATGGCAATCTTCCATGTCTTAGACCAATGAGCCAGATTGCAGGACGCTTGAGCATTCAGGAAGGTGCAAAATATCTGGAACGCTCCTTTGGAGGACGAGGTATTCTTTTGGGGGGTGTGCCTGGTGTTGAACGAGGTAAAATTGTGATTATCGGCGGCGGTGTTGCAGGAACTTATGCTGCGAAAGCGGCTGTAGGAATTGATGCTCAGGTTACACTGCTGGACATTGATTTGAATCGTTTGTCTTATCTGGAAGATGTATTTGGTGCTTCTGTAACAACACTGTATTCTACGGAAGCTAATATTGAAAAAGCATTGAAAGAGGCAGATCTTGTCATTGGTTCAGTTTTGATCCCAGGTGCTGCTGCACCAAAGCTGGTTCAGAAGAAGCATCTGAAAATGATGAAACGCGGATCTGTGATTGTTGATATCGCGATTGACCAGGGCGGCTGCTGCGAAACTTCAAGAGTAACTACTCATGACAATCCAGTATACATTGAAGATGGTATTGTGCATTACTGTGTTGGAAACATGCCAGGTGCAGTACCATTCACTTCAACCATTGCACTTTCAAATTCAACCTTTGGATATGCAAGAAAGATTGCGAATCTTGGGCTTGAAGCTGCTGCAAAGGGTGACAATGCAATTTTGACTGGAATCAATACTTATGCAGGCAAATGTACAAACAAAGGCGTTGCAGACAGTGTGGGTGTTGAGTTTACAGATGCACTTGAACTGATATAAAAAAGAAAGCGTGAGAGTTGAAGTTCACGCTTTTTTTCTTTAATAGAGTCGAGTGTATTTTTCGAAATACTTTTCGTTTCTTTCAAAACCGCCATCGAGATTTGCACTGATGAAAACTTCAACTTCTTCACCCATTTGTCTTAAGCATTCGCAGACTTCTCCATTGAGGCAGGAGCAGATAATCGCATTAGCGATGGAAGAGGTTGGACAAACTGTTGCATCTGTTCCTTCTACTGGTGTTGCTGCATCACCGACTTCTCCGCAGTTGTCAATCACAACATCAGCTACTTCATACAGTTTTTTTCCGCTGCTGTGACGAGAAGAAGTTGCAGAAGAATGCTTCATGTTTGTAATAGCGATGACTTTTGCACCTCTTTGTTTCGCTTCCAAAGCCATTTCGACAGGATATGCATTTCTTCCTGAATTGGATGCAATCAAGATGACATCACCTTCAGAAACACGATAGAGATCAACAAGAATTTTTGCATAGCCATCAAGTCTTTCTAATAGTGTGGATTTGGTTGGGTGATCCACCAGAGTTAATTCAGGTGTTAGAATTGGGACTGTGAAAGCCAGTGTTCCAGCTCGGCCATACAGTTCTTCTGCAACTGTGTGAGAGTGGCCACTTCCACTGACAAAGAATTTGTGTCCTTCTTTGTGTGCCATCGCAATCATTTCAGCAGCTTTGTGCAGATTATCGGTTTGTGTTGTGCGCAAGTCATTGAGAATTTTTTGTCCATTGTTGAAGACAGTTTCCAGCATTGTATACATAAGGGTTTTCCTCCTGATTCTTGTCTTTATTATATCAGAAACTAAACATGACAGGTAGAAGCGCATGCGGGAAATATGGTAAAATATTCACGGTGGTGATGAAAATGAATCGAAAGGAAGAAATGAATTGTTTTCTTGAACAGGCCAAGGCGTTGATGGAGTCGGAGCCAGATACTATTGCCAATCTTTCCAATATAACCGCATTGATTAAAGATTTTTATGGGGACAGATGCAGCTGGGCTGGCTTTTATTTGATGAAAGATGGACAGCTGGTGCTGGGACCTTTTCAGGGAAAGGTAGCTTGCACACGCATTCAAATTGGTAAAGGTGTGTGCGGTACAGCAGTGAAAACCAAGACAACGCAGATTGTAAAAAATGTTCATGAATTTGAAGGACATATTGCCTGTGACAGCGGTTCAAACTCAGAAATCGTTGTCAATCTGTTTAAGAATGAACAGGTTTTAGGTGTCATTGACCTAGATTCTTATCAGTTTGAAACATTTGATGAAGAGGATGCATGGATGCTAGAAAAGCTCTCTGAGATTGTTTCTGACATTTTCTAATGATGAAATGAAAGCAGGATACTATATGAGAATGTACATCAACCGCGATTGGTATTATACAGAAACGTTTACTGAGGATTTTTTCGCTTGTCCTGTTGAGGATTTAGTGCCAGTGCAAATACCGCATACCTGCAAAGAAATACCATTTCATTATTTTGATGAAACTGAGCTTCAGATGGTATCAGGTTATCGAAGAAATCTGATTGTGCCTGAATCATGGCGCAATAAGCAGGTCCTTTTGACGTTTGAAGGTGTTGGACATTCTTGTGAAGTCTATCTCAATCAGAAAAAAATAGGTGAGCATCATTGCGGCTATACAGCATTTACCCTGTGCTTGAATGAAGCATTGCGTTATGGGGAAGTCAATTCTCTGGTTCTTAAGGTTGACAGCAGAGAAAGCTTGAACATTCCTCCGTTTGGGCATGTGATTGACTATCTCACTTATGGAGGTATTTATCGTGATGTGCTGATTGATGTCAAAGAACAAGTCTATATTGAAGATGTATTTGTACATAGTGATCTGAAGAAAGTACATGCAGAAGTGCAGCTGAATACATTTGCAGACTGCTCGCTTGTTCTTTTCATGAGAAAAACAGCTGAAGATGACTGGACTTTGCTTTGTGAAAAGAAAGCATCTTCATCAAAAGTCGATTTGGAAGCTTCCGTGAATGAAGTTGAACGCTGGGAACTTGAACATCCTGTTTTGTATGAAATCAAATGTGTTCTGCTTCAGGATGAAAGAGTTTTGGATGAAAAAGTGACTGAATTTGGATTCAGAAAGGCAGAATTTAAAAAGGATGGTTTTTATTTGAATGACAGAAAGGTGAAGATTCGCGGTTTGAATCGTCATCAGAGTTATCCTTATGTTGGCTATGCCATGCCAGCTTCACAGCAAAGACTGGATGCAGAGATTTTAAAAAATGAATTGGGAGTGAATGCGGTCAGAACTTCGCATTATCCTCAAAGTCATGATTTCATTCAGCGATGTGATGAACTGGGTCTGCTAGTGTTTACAGAATTTCCGGGCTGGCAGCATATTGGTGATGATGCATGGAAAAAACAGGCAATTGAAAATGTTCGAGACATGATTGTTCAGTATCGAAATCATCCTTCAATTGTTTTGTGGGGAGTTCGAATCAATGAATCTCAGGACGATGATCCATTCTATGAAGCAACCAATGCTTTAGCTCATCAATTAGATCCTACTCGTCCAACAGGAGGAGTTCGTAATTTTAAACGAAGTCATCTTCTTGAAGATGTGTATACATATAATGATTTTATTCATGATGGAACAACTTTAGGATGTGAACCAAAAAGAAAAGTCACATCAAATATGGATAAGGCATATTTAGTGACTGAATACAATGGGCACATGTTTCCAACCAAATCGTTTGATAATGAACCGCATCGATTAAACCATGCACTGCGTCATGCAGAAGTACTCAATGAAGTCAGCAAGCATGAAGACATCTCTGGAAGCTTTGGCTGGTGCTTTGCGGATTACAATACTCATCAGGATTTTGGCAGTGGAGATCGCATCTGTTACCATGGCGTAATGGATATGTTTAGAAATCCTAAGATGGCAGCCTCGGTGTATGCTTCTCAGCAGGATAAAACACCTGTTTTAGAGTGCAGCTCATCCATGGAAATTGGTGAGTATCCTGCATCAACTCTTGGAACCAGTTATTTATTTACCAATGCTGATTCAGTGAGAATGTACAAAAACAATCGTTTTGTGCGTGAATGGAAGAAAAATGAAACACCTTATGCAGCACTTAAGCATGGACCAATCCCTGTTGATGACTTGGTGGGTGATCTTTTGATCAGTGAAGAAGGATTTACACAGCAGCAGTCAGATGGCGTAAAATATATTTTAAACTGTGTGGCAAAATATGGATTGAACCATCTTCCTGTCAGTGCATTCTTGAAGATGCCTAAGCTGCTGATTAAATATAAAATGACAGTTGAACAGGTCACTCAGCTATATACCAAGTATATCGGAAACTGGGGTGAGCATGCACTTGAATATCGTTTCGAGGCTCTGAAAAATGGTCAGGTTGTTAAAACCATTCGAAAAAAACCAATGAAGTCTGCATCGCTAAGTGCAGAAGCAGATCATACTGATTTGATAGAAGACAGGACTTATGATGTAGCGCTTGTCAGAATAAAGATGATCAGTGAAACAGGTAATGTCTTAACATATTCACATGAGCCAGTGCATCTTGAAACTGAAGGCCCAATTGAACTGATTGGTCCATCATGGATATCTCTGCAAGGTGGCATGTTTGGTACTTATGTGCGCTCAAATGGTGAGGGGAGCGCAAAACTAGTGCTTTCTGATACGAGAGGAAATCAGAAAGTGATAGCATTTAATTGTAGAATCATGAGGAAATAAAAGATGGATGAACAGAAAAGATTAAAGAAAAACCTGTGGATGTTTCCGTTAGGGACTGTAGGAAGGGACATGGTTTACAATCTGGTAACCAATTTTCTTCTGACTTATATTTTGTTTACTAAAGGATTGACTGCTGCCCAGTTGGGGGCGATTACGGCAATTATGGTTGCTGCGCGTGTGTTTGATGCGCTCAATGATCCCATCATGGGCAATATCATTGAAATAACTCATACACGCTGGGGAAAGTTCAAACCTTGGCTGTTGATTGGGATTTTGCTGACATCGGCTGTTGTGGTGATGGTGTTTGCAACAGATTTGAAAGGCTGGAGCTTTGTCTGGCTGTTTGGAATCTTTTATTTCTGCTATTCCATTGCTTATACAATGCATGATATTTCTTATTGGGGAATGGTGCCTGCGCTAAGTTCAGATGCCTCAGCCAGAGATCAGATTACTTCTCGTGCAACACTCTTTGCTGGAATTGGCGGAACGCTGGCATCCATTGTGATTCCAATGCTGACAACAGGCAACAATGCATTAGGTGGGAGTGCTAATGTCGCCTATAAAATCGTTGCTATCGTGATTTCAATTCTTGCGCCGCTGTTTCTGTGTTTTACACTTTTAGGAGCGAGTGAGAGAAGAGAACAGGCAAAATCATCTAAAGCTAGCGGCGGACTTAAAAAGACACTAACAACTCTTGTCAACAATGATCAGCTAAGATGGATTGCAGTCATTTTTTTAATTCAGCAGATTGGCAATGGTCTTGTGATTGGCGGAATTGGATCAACCTACATTTATTTTGAATATGGATATGAAGGTGGTCTGTACTCACTGTTTACAACAGTGGGCATGTCTGCTACTGCCTTTTTGATGATTTTCTATCCTGCAATTTCTAAAAGAATCAAGCGCAAGAAATTAATGAACATCATGGCTGTGATTTCTATTGTTGGCTATGTACTAATGGGTGCATCGCGTGCTGCAGCTTCATTAGGGTTTACTTTGCTTGTGATTGGCTACATGCTTTCTAATTTCGGGCAGTACTGTTACTATTTGATTATGATGATTTCAATCATCAATACAGTGGAATACAATGAATTGAAAACTGGAAGCCGTGATGAAGCGATTATTGCTTCTGTCCGTCCTTTTATGACGAAAATGGCCTCTGCTTTGATTGTTCTGATCACAACAGGAAGCTATGTTGTGTTTGGTGTAACGAATTATACGAATCAGATTTCTGATTTTGAAAGTGCTGCAGCTTCTGGCTTGATAACAGAAGCAGAAAAATTAAGCTCAATTCAAAAGGTGCTCAGTTCAGTTGAATCTTCTCAAAGTCTAGGACTGCTTTTGTGCATGGTTTTGATTCCATGTGCTCTCATGCTGATTTCAAATATGTTGTATCAGAAGCACTATACATTGGATGAAGAAGAATACGAACGTATCTGCAAAGAGATTGAACAGAAAAAGACAGGAGAATCACTATGATTCAAAGGCTTGGAAATCTGTTTGTACTCGATACAAAGAGTACGACTTATGCATTCTCTGTGCTTTCATCAGGACACCTTGAACATCTGTATTATGGTAAAAAGATTCATCTGTCCAGTGAAAATGATTTGGCAGTATTGAGTGAAAAGCGCGTGTGTTTGCCAGGAAATGCTGTGCTTTACAGCAAAGATGATCAAGCGTTGGGACTAGAGGATGTCTGTTTGGAAATGTCGTCATGTGGCAAAGGAGATATACGACAGCCTTTTGTTGAGATTGTTCACGCTGATGGCAGCAGCACATCTGATTTTCTGTTTGTGGATGCACTCATTCAGCAGGGAAAAACACCTCTGGAAACATTGCCTTCTTCCTATGAAGAAAATGGGGATGTACAGGAGCTGATCATACTGTTGAAGGATCATCATACTCAGATTGAACTTCAGCTGCACTATGCTGTATTTGAGAAACAAAATGTCATCACGCGAAGTGCAAAAGTGATCAACGCAAGTGAAGAAACGATTGTCTTGAATCGTTTGATGAGTACACAGCTGGATTTGTCTGATGCAAACTGGATGATGACAAGCTTTCATGGTGCGTGGGCTAGGGAAATGAAAAAGCATTCTGTGATGGCAGGGGGATGCCGTCTTGTGAATGAATCAGTCTGCGGTACTTCTTCCAGTCGTGCCAATCCATTTGTTATGCTTTCAAGAAAATCAACAACAGAAGATGAAGGTGAATGCTATGGATTGAACCTGGTATACAGTGGCAATCACATGGAATCCGTTGAAACAGGAGCGTTTGGGAAGCTTCGCTTTATCAGTGGGATTCATCCGGACACATTTCAATTTCAGCTTGAAAAAGGGGAGTCCTTTGAAGCTCCAGAAGCTGTTATGACTTATTCCCATCTAGGATTTAATGGGATGAGTCAGAACATGCATCGTTTTGTCAGGGAGTGCATTGTGCGCGGCAAGTGGAAAAACAAGCTTCGTCCTGTACTGTTAAATAGCTGGGAAGCTTGTTATTTTGACATCAATGAAAGAAAACTGCTGAATCTTGCTAAGGCAGGAAAAGAAGTAGGGATTGAATTGTTTGTCATGGATGATGGCTGGTTTGGTACACGTGATGATGATACTCAGGCTTTAGGTGACTGGAAAGCAAACCCTAAAAAACTTCCTCAGGGAATTACAGGTTTATCGAAAAAAATCAATGACCTTGGATTGGACTTTGGTTTGTGGGTTGAGCCTGAAATAGTCAATGTGAACAGCGATTTGTATCGCAGTCATCCAGATTGGGTCATTCAAATACCTGGAAAACCTCATTCTGAAAGCAGAAATCAGCGTATTCTTGATTTCTGCAATCCTGTAGTAGTGGACTATATGACTAGACAGATGGAAGATGTCTTTTCTTCTGGAAAGATTGCTTATGTCAAGTGGGACATGAATCGTATTTTCTCAGATGTATATTCGCCATTTTTACCATCTGAAAGACAAAAAGAAGTTTCTCATCGGTATATGATGGGGATTTATCAGATGATGAATCGACTGATGAAGAAATTTCCTGATATTTTGTTTGAAGGGTGTGCTTCCGGAGGGAATCGTTTTGATTTAGGGATGCTTTGTTACTTCCCGCAGATTTGGGCGAGTGATGACTCGGATGCAATTTATCGTGTAGAGGCCCAGACCAATTATAGTTATGGATATCCAATGTCAACAGTGAGCGCACATGTTTCTGGCTGTCCAAATCATCAGACGCTCAGAAATACGCCGCTTTCAACACGTTTTCATGTGGCTGCATTTGGTGTACTGGGTTATGAATGCCATCTTGGTGAAATGAGCAAAGAAGAACTCAAGGAAATAAAAGCCCAGATTGAATTGTATAAAACATGGCGCGAAGTGCTTCAAAAAGGTTCATTCTATCGTGGACGCAATGGTGATAATATCTATGAGTGGACTTGTGTTTCGCCGGATCAATCTAAGGCCTGTGGCATGGTGCTTCAGAAACTGGTTCAGCCAAATACTTCCTTTGAAATGTATACACCTAAAGGCCTTCTTTCAGAGGCGAGATATCATTTCAGTAATCGTCAGCTTCAATTTGACTTGAAAGAATTCGGCAGTCTGGTGAATCAGGTTTCACCAATTCATATCAAACAGAATTCACTGATTCATAATGTTGCTTCTTCATTGATTAAGATGAAAGGGGAAGTGGAAGATTTTGATGCTTCAGGTGAGCTTTTGATGAATGCTGGTGTGAAACTGAAGCAAGGATTTGCCGCAACTGGCTATGCGGATGACATCCGATTCTTTTCGGACTTTGGATCTCGCATGTATTTCATGGAAGAACTGAACAAAGATTCTTAACTTTACTCAACAAACACCTTAATCAGTGCTACAATAAAATGGTATTTGATTTGGGGGTTTTTACATATGCGAGAAATTAAAGCAGTGATCTGTGATATTGATGGAACTATCAGAAAAAAAGGAGAAAAAGATCTGACACCGGCAACAAAAGATGTACTTCAGAGACTTCATGATCATGGAGTAATGCTAGGAATTGCCAGTGGCAGGAGCATTGAGCGTGAACTTTTGTATTGTGCTGAAACATGGGGATTTGATTTTCAATTTGATATCCTGATTGGGGAAAATGGTGCAGAATATTACGACAATTTTACAGGTAAAATGGAAGTGCTGCATATACTTAAAAAAGAATGGATTAAGGAAATTATTGAATCACTTCAGCCATTTGATTTGAATCCTGCCATGTATTCACACAAAGAAAAGATTCTGCTTTGGGCAGATACAACAACAAATGCAATCAATCATAATATTCCTGTTTATCGTCTTGTCAATGATGTGAGCGATTTTTGGAAAGAAGACAATAAAAAAGTCATGTACAAGGTTCCTTTAGATAAGTTTGATGCAGCCTATCAGTATATTCTGGATCATCCAAGTCCTTATTACAAAGGGCTTTTGACTGATGTGGGAACCATTGAATTTGTTGAAAAGCATGTAGATAAGGCAAGTCCTATCAAGAAATTTTGTGAAGCACATGGATTTGATATTCAGGAGTTTGCAGCTTTTGGAGATACGACCAATGATAACGAAATGATTGCAGAGTGCGGTTTTGGAGTGTGCATGATCAATGGCACTGCTGATACAAAAGCACTGGCTGATGAAATCACTGCACTTCCAAATGAAGAGGATGGATTTGCAGAATACGTTAAAAAACATATTTTAGAGCCAAGGGGATGGTAATGATATTTTGAGTAAAGGGCTTGAAATGATCGCTTGGTTCATTTATAAATAAATTACAGCAATGGATTGAGGTAACTTATGCGTTTTGAAGAGAGTTTTAAAATTTGGAATCAATTGTCTGAGGATGAAAAGAGGCAGATTGAAAGCAGCATAGTTCAAAGAAGAGTAAAGGAGCATTCAATGATTCATCAAGGAAGTCTAGATTGTACGGGCTTGCTTGTGATTCAATCAGGTCAGTTAAGAGCTTATTCTCTATCAGAAGAGGGAAGAGAAATTACACTGTATCGTTTGTTTGAACAGGATGTTTGCCTATTTTCAGCATCATGCATTATGCCTTCTCTTCAGTTTGAAATGATGATTGAAGCAGAAAAAGAAACTGAATTTTGGATCATTCCTCCTGATGTTGTGGAGCGTATTATGAAACAGTCAGCAGTTTTCAGCAACTATATCAATGAAACGCTTTCTGCAAGGTTTTCTGAAGTGATGTGGCTGATGGAACAAGTGATGTGGAAAAGTTTAGATAAGAGGCTTGCGAATTTCCTTTTGGAAGAATCTGTATTAGAACAGACAGCTCAGCTGAAAATAACTCATGAAAAGATTGCCAACCATCTCGGGTCACAGCGTGAAGTCATTTCTCGCATGCTGAAATACTTCCAGCAGGAAGAACTTGTTCAATTATCCAGAGGAACGGTGGAACTGCTTGACATGGATCGTTTGGAAATGCTTTGTGAATAGAAAAAATGCCCTTCGGGGCATTTTTAAATCAGATCAAGAATTGCCTGCTTTGGACGATAGCCCAATGCTTTATTGACAATTGTTCCTTTATCCATCACCATCAGTGTTGGGATAGAGACAACACCATATTTGTTAGCCAATTCTGGATTTTCATCAATGTTGATCTTAACAACCTTGATGTCAGTTCTTTCTGAAGCAATCTGATCGATGAGTGGAACAACCATGCGGCATGGTCCACACCATGGAGCCCAGAAATCAATCAGGACTTTTTTATCGGAATTGAGCACTTCGCTGTTGAAATTTGTTTTGTTGATGTTGATTGCTGACATATGTTTTCCTCCTTGTATTATAATATCTTTCTTTATTTTAGGTTCTTGCCATGCCATCTACGCTCAGTACAACTCCTGTAATGTAGGATGCTTCTTCTGATGCTAAGAAGACAAATGCTTTGGCAATGTCTTCTGGCTGGCCAAGGCGTCGAAGAGGGATTTGCTGAATCATTGGATCAATGATTTCTTTTGGAACTGCTTTCATCATATCTGTTTCAATGATTCCAGGTGCCACTGCATTGACACGGATTCCTTTTGGTCCAAGCTCTCTTGCAAGGGATACGGTTAGTCCGTTCACTGCAAATTTTGAAGCAGGGTAAGCAAATCCGCTAGGCTGTCCAGAAATGCTGACCATGGATGAGGTGGAAAGAATCACACCTTTTCCTCTTGCAATCATGCATTCGCTGGCTGCTTTTGTTGCGTTAAATACTCCTTTGACATTTAGGTCCATGACTTTATCAAATGTTTCTTCGGTGTATTCGTTAAATGGTGTTCGTTCTGATATTCCAGCATTGTTCACTAAGATGTCAATGCATCCGATTTTTTTAACAACATCTTTGATTGCCCTGCGCACTTCATTGAGATCTGCTAAATTTGGGCTGATTCCTACTATGATGGATTCAGGGAACTTTTCTTTTAATTTTGCGACGGCTGTATCAGCTGAAGCTTGTGTACTTGCACTTAGGACGACTTTAGCTCCTTCTTTGAGAAACTGTTCTGCTGTGGCATAACCGATTCCTCTGCTTCCTCCTGTGATGAATGCTACTTTATCTTTAAGTCTCATCGTTGAACCTCCTTGTTTTCTTTACATCTATACCATACAGTATATTGTGATGCAGTTCTGTGACTAAGTCACAATACGATGTTTTTTTTAAAAAAATTTTGAGTAGATCTTCAATTTTATTTAAAAAGTAACAAATGTGCTGCATTTAAAAGAAAAACTTTATGAAAAATTATCCAATGATGGAGTCAAAGACTAAGCGTGTTGTCAAATCATTAGGATATATCGTGATACTTGTTCACTATTAAAAAAGGAATGCAACTGCATTCCAAAAGAGTGAATCCTTATGTTGTCAGAAAGATTAAGATTTTTATAAATTATCCAAGCAAAACATCACTGATTAGCATGAGACAAAAACCTGCAAGCAGGGCATAAGTAGCTCCTTGTTCACTTCCATGTGCATGAGTTTCTGGTATCATTTCATCACTGATCACATAAAGCATGGTTCCTCCTGCAAATGCAAGAGCAAATGGAAGAATTGCAGAAGCAATGCTGACAGCGAAATAGCCAATTAAAGTGCCGAGAACTTCTACAAGACCAGTCATCATTGCTAAAACGAAAGTTCGTTTTTGTGATACACCAGAAGCAAGCATAGGACCAATAATAACCATACCTTCAGGTATGTTCTGCAAAGCAATGCCTCCTGCAATTATGAGTGCTTGGGAGAGGTTATCTGTTCCAAAACTAACACCCGCTGCAATTCCTTCAGGAAGATTGTGAATAGCAATGGCTGTGACAAATAGCAGAACTTTGTTTAAATTCGCATTGTGATGAGGTTCTATATCTGGGCCTGCCATTTTATGAAGGTGCGGAACGATTTTATCAATGAGATTGAGACAGAATGCGCCAGTAAAGATTCCGATGACGGTAATGATGATACCATTTGTTCCACCGTAATCAATAGAAGGGAGAATTAGACCTAATACTGCAGCAGCAAGCATAACGCCTGCGGCAAAAGATAGAATAATATCTGAGAATTTATGAGATATATTTTTAAAAAGAAAACCGATCAATGAGCCGATGACGGTTGCACCACCTACGCCTATTGCGGTTAGCCAAACCATTTCCATATTTTTTGTTCCTTTCCTTTTAATGATTTTATTATAAAGTTGCATCAACAACGTGTCAAATTGATTGAATAAAAAAAGAAACCGTTTACAAAAAGAGGGTAAAGAGAGGGGGAGAAAAAAGGCGAAAAAAAAGTAAAAAAAGATGTTGACATAGGGTAGGTAGAGTGGTAATATAAACGAGCACACGCCGAAGAGGGGTGCAAAGAGAAACTCGATCTTTGAAAACTAAATAGAATTACAAGAAAAAACACAACGTCAATTCAA
>JAFQKG010000210.1 GCA_017397025.1 Erysipelotrichaceae bacterium
ATGTCATTCTCCATGTTTTTTGTTGTTTCAAGTTCTGAAGTTGAAGCAAAGGAATATGCATTTGGATGTGATGCTTATGAACTGGCTTGGGTCAATGATGCAGGCGATTTCGAAACTGTAGCATGTTATGGGTCATTTGCAGAAGCGAAAGCAGCGATGACACAAGATGATTATGTTGTGCGTCATCCTTCCAGCAAAAGTCCTACAAAGATTATCGCAATCAAATCAGGGATTGCGATCAGCTATCCGCGCAGAAATGGTTCAACAACATTGAATGTTTATCAGCATCAAGACTATGTCACAGACAAAGGAAAATACAAAGATACTTATGTGACACAGCATCGTGAACTTTTCCAGCCTGAAACTGTTAGCTACAATGGCAATGGAGAAGGAAATGTTAAACTGGTTCTTCATGGGTTTGAAGGTTATGCAAAGTTATCAGGGATGGATCTTGTCCCTATGAAATTTATTGAAAAAGGTTTAGTCATCACATTAGGTGGTCAGACCAATGACAATGGAGTACCGGAAAATCCATTTGAAATGATTCCTAAGTTGAGTCATTATTCAGTAATTCAAAATGGAAACTACAAAGATTTAGTTTATACTTATTATTCAGGATATGATGGCAAAGCATATTCTTTGACAATAGGACCTGCTGCAGATTGGATGTCTGTTGGTCAAACTTATTATAGTAAAGATGGCTATAATTTTTATGCTGATGCTAAAATGTCGAATTATCTGGCAACTTATTATAGTTACTATGTATTTCTTCCATTTAGAAGCAGAAGCAATATTCAAGGGAGTACTTTTGATGCGTATCTTGCAGCAAAAGGATTTACAGAAAAGCCAACAAGCACTAGTACAAATGATTTGACTGAAAGACAAAGTCAGCTTGCAGGTGAAGGACAAATGTTTGTGGATTCACAGAATGTATATGGTGTCAATGCACTGTTAACGTATGCAATGGCTTGCAATGAGTCTGGTTATGGACGTTCTACTTATGCGGTTTCTAAAAACAATCTATTTGGATGGGCAGCAGTGGACTCTAATCCAGACAATGCAACTCAGTTTGGAAGCATTGCTACAGGGATACAGGAACAGATGGCATATAACTTAAGAGGATATCTGGATATCTTTGATGTGCGTTTCTTTGGCATGCATTTAGGAAACAAAGAGAGTGGTTTTAATGTCAAATATGCTTCCGATCCATACTGGGGCTACAAAATTGCGGCAATTGCCTATGACATTGACAAATTCTCAAAAAATTATGATGGTACTTTGAGTGACAGCAACACGTATTCCTTAGGTTTGATTAATACGTTTCAGACACCTTATTATCGCACTGCTTCAACATCAAGTGAAGTGATGTTTACTTCTGAATATTCTAGTCAATATCAGAAGAATCACATTGTTATTGTAAATGGAGAATCCAATGGATTCTATCAGGTGCAAAGCCCTAATGCCATTCTTCCTGATGGTACAGTTTTGAAGAATAAGGTTTCAGGTGTTCAGCAACCAGCCTCGTCCTATGATTTCGCAAGAAGTATAGGTTTTATTGCATCAGATAAGGTAACGTTGCTCAATGAATTCAATCATGTCACAATTCCTGGTCAGACACCTGAAGGTGAATTTGTCTTTAATTTATCTGACTTCTCAGTGAATGATAAAGGTATTCTCAGCATAGCAGGTGCTGCATATCGCCCTGGCATCTACATTACGCAGACGAATCAGCTGGTTCATACGCTTAAAGTCTTTGATGAGTTCTATGATCAGAAGCTGGAAGCGCGCATGGTGACAGCTCTTAAGGAAAACACACAGGATCAGGCCGAATTTAATGGAACACTTGATTTGGATGGCTTGGAAGATGGAAAGTACTATTTTAGATTTAATAGTGATTATTCTTCATTTGAAGAATATTGTGATACACGAGTCATTTCAACGAGTACACAA
>JAFQKG010000211.1 GCA_017397025.1 Erysipelotrichaceae bacterium
TCCTATATTTTGTTATATAGGAATTATAATTCCGCTTTTCATTGACAAACAGGAGCTATAATTCTAGAATTATAGGTAGAATAGTTCCTGCTTTGGAGGTGGTATATGTGGAGCATGTTCAACTATCTTTAGCATTGGAAAAAACATTCCGTCAATTTTCAACTGAAATAAGGTTTACGAGGGATGCTTTTCAAAATGATCCGAAAAATACAATTGAGTCTGCTCTGGCGTATTTATCTGCGTCAAAGGTTATAACAGATGGTGAGCACTCTGATTGGTGCGTAGAAATGAATTTTGCGGATAAAAACTTAAAGAGTATTTTGGAAAACGATGCTTTAGCGAAAATGAAAATTTGTGATTTATTAGCTTTTTTGAACAAATGTTATGTTAAGTTAATTGAAGAAAATGGGGAGAAGATAAAATGAAAAGGATTGTATTATTGATATTGTCTGTTATGCTATGTATATCTTTGTTTGGGTGTTCTGGAGGAAAAGAAGATAATTTTAGTGATTGGAAGTTTGTGTATTTGGATTATGAGAAACTTGATTACGATATCATAGCTATTCAATACAAAATTAAAAATTCAACTAGTAAAAACTGGGAGGATAAGACCGCGTTTTCAAGTGGCTCAAATCAATTAAAGTTAGGTTCAAATGAATATGATTGGTATTATCCTAATAACGCTGATATAGGTAGTAAACAATTACTAGGTTTTGATGGATGGGCAAAGGAACCAAAAGAAGCTGATTCTATTATGGGTGGTCAAGATTTGATGGTGATGGTATGTTTTCGTGTGAATCCAAATGATTTCTCAAAAGATATGAAAAATGCAAAGCTTAAAATCAGCTACAAGTATTTAAAGTACACTAAGGAAATATCATATGAGGATTTTGAAGTCATAAAAGTTAATTCTTGGGATGCGTATCATGGCTGGACTTATTAGGAATAACTAGAAGGAATTATCATTACGTCTTTCACTGGTTGTTATAAGAATACACTTATAAATCGTTGTTCTGCTAACTCCTACCACTCTGGCAAACTCACTAATATTTAACTGTCCAGAAGTGTAAGCAGGATAATGTTTGTAAAACAAAAATGGAATATTATCTTTTGTAGTCTTAGGGCGTCCGATTTGGACGCCTTTTGCTTTAGCGTTTGACATACCTGATTTAACACGCTGACGAATAATCGCAAGTTCTAATTCAGAGAACACTCCTGCAATCTGAATAAACGCTGTGCTCATCGGATCAATGTTTCCAGAAGTACAATCAACTGTGATACTTCCAATGATGCATAAGCGCAAATGGTGGTCTTTTACGAATTCAATAATCTCACAAAGGGGTGTTTTTTAGATGATCAGTGGGTGTGAAATTACGATGAATGTGAACATATCACGATGCATTAAAAAAATTACATTTGTGAAAACAAATCTCACAAAATGTAATTTGTATTTTGTAAAGTGAAATGATAAAATCCATACATAAATGGAGATAGAATATGAAAAAATGGTTGAAATGTTTATTAGGGATTATTCTTTTTGCAGGGATGATTGCTCCAGTATGTGCTGAAAGTCATACAGATGAGGTGACTATACTGTTTACACATGATTTGCATTCCCATTTTCTTCCAACATTGGAAGCTGATGGCGGCGAATCAGGTGGATATGCTCGTTTAATGACAATCATTCATGAACAGAAAGAAGCTGATCCAGATGCAATTTTAGTGGATGCTGGAGACTTTTCGATGGGGTCGCTGTTTCAAAGTGCTTATGCAACTTCTGCACTTGAACTAAGAATGATGGGTGCAATGGGTTATGATGCTACGGTACTTGGAAATCATGAATTTGATTATCTGCCTGAAGGGCTAGTCTCTATGTTGAATGCAGCGAAAAACAGTGGTGAATCTGTTCCTGCTATTTTGAATGCTAATTATCTTCCTCTTTCTGAAGGAGAAGAAGGTTTCGATGAAACAGATCAAATGCTTTGGGATGCCTTTAAGAATTATGGCGTTCAGGAATATATGCTGCTTGAAAGAGGAAATCATATCTTTGCACTGTTTGGGATTTTTGGCTATGACTCAGATGATAATTCGCCAAACTCAGGCATGATTCTGGATGATCCTGCTGAAACTGCACAGCGTGTTGTAAATGAAGCTATTGAAGAGTGCATGGCACTTTATAACCAGCAGCCAATTGTTGTAGCACTTTCTCATAGCGGAACTTCTGGCGGTGAAGGAGAAGATGTTGAACTTGCAAAAGCTGTAACGGGAATTGATGTTATCGTATCAGGACATTCACATACTACGCTAAAAGAACCAATTGTGGTCAACGATACAATGATTGTTTCTGCAGGTCAATATGGCAGAAATTTGGGTGTACTGAAGCTGAACGTTGAAGAAGATTCTGTTTCTCTGAAAGAGTATGCTTTGATTGCGGTGGATGAAACTATTGAGGAAGATGAACGAATCGCAACACTGGTTGAATCATATAAAACAAAGGTTGAACAAGATTATTTATCAAAATATGGCATGACTTTTGATCAGGTATTAATTGATAATCAGATTGAATTTGAAACAGTATCTCAAGTGAAGTCTTTTCAGCATGAATCGACATTAGGGAATTTGTTTTCAGATGCCTATAAGTGGATGATTGAGGAAGTCACTGGCGAAACAGTGGATATGGCGGTCACTGCAAACGGTGTGATTCGTGAAACAATGCCAACTCGGAAAATCAGCGTATCAGATGTGTTTAATGCATCTTCACTTGGGGTAGGCACTGAAGGTGAACTGATTTTAATTTATCTGACTGGTAAAGATTTAAAAACGGTGCTTGAGATTGATGCCTCTGTTTATCCATTAATGAAAGTGGCAGGCTTGTACTGTTCAGGTGTCCAGTATTCTTATAATTTGAATCGTATGATTTTCAACAAAGTCGATACTGCGATGCTCAAAAGAAATGATGGCTCATTAGAAACAATTCAAGATGATCAGATGTACAAAGTAGTTGCAGGGATGTATGCTGGGCAGATGCTAGGGCAGGTCAATGAGAAATCCTTTGGACTTCTTTCTGTAACGCCAAGAGATGCACAAGGAAATCCAATTGCTCCAGATGAGTTAGTTAATTATGTTGTTCAAGATAAAAATGGCAATCCTGTAAAAGAATGGTATGCGATATCCTCTTATCTTTTGCAGATGAATGGAAAAATGGATGAACGCTATGCATCCATAGACGGAAGAAAAGTGGTATATTCCAGTCTGAATCCTACAGATTTATTAAGGAATGCCAATGGCTTTACTTATGCATTGATTGGAATTGTCACTGGACTTTGTGCACTTATTGCAACCGTGGTCTGGCTGATTATACATAAGAGAAAAAAATCCACGAGAACTGCGTAAATGCAGTTCTTTTCTGTTTGTTGTGTAGAATCTGTGCTATATTGATAATAAAGATAAAAACAGGGGATTTTTATGGGGTTGTTAGGAGCTGTCTGGGATTTGTTTTTCTGGATAATAGGCTTGATTTGCCTAGGTATAGCGGTCGGAGTAGGTTTTTTTGCCAGTAACTTGATTTATGGAATCATCTATGGAATAGGTGAATCTGTTAGTTTTAAGTTGCCTTCGATCTTTGTTGATTTACCCATTCGTGCGGTAGTGTGGATTGGAGCCTTGATTTTGTGCATAGTCGCACATATCCCTTTCAGTGATGTGTGGGCTAGTTTTTGGTCTTTTGGCAATTTTGATGAACTCATCTTGCAGTTTGGCAACGAAACACAAGGTTATATATTGAATGATACAATTTCTGTCGCATGGAATCAGTTGATACTGACATTCATCTTTTTTCAGCCTTATTTTCTTATTACTGAAGGAATTACATTAATAAAAGCACTGTTTTGTGATCCTGAAGATGAACTGGGCTATGATTACGTTTTGTATTTCTTTGAGCTTCTGACTCTTCTTGCTACGACAGCAGTTGTGATTTTCCTAGGAGATGGTTTAGCCTACATTGCCCTTGAGTTTATTCAGACGACAAAAATTAAATTTGGATTGATACGTTTTCTTTGGAGACTGGTGCTCTTTTGTATTTACATGTATCGAGTTGTGTGTGATTTGCTGGGTTCTGATGTGTTCATTTCCATGTTTGCAGCCAACGTAGCAGCTGTACTACTTGGAGTTGATCTGACAGGAAGCGCTCATACTATCATATTGGTGCTTTCGATTGTGATTGGTTATCTTTCCAAGTTGGGACGTAAAATCACGGGACTATTAAATCAGAATCAAATCACAGAGATTTATGGTATTGGCTATGGACTAGTTTCTGGTGGTATACTTGTTGTTTTATTCGTAATTGTTATGAAATTGTTAGGAGTGTAAGTAAACTATGAAAAAAATTGATTTGCATATGCATACAAATATCAGTGCAGATGGCACATTTACTCCAGAAGAGTTATTGGAAATTGCTCAAAAAGAAAACATGGATGTGATTGCGGTGTGTGATCATAATTCAGTGCGTGCAGTTGCTTCTGCAATAGAAGAAGGAAAAAGAAAAGGAATTGAAGTCATTCCAGGTATTGAAGTTGATTGTTTGTTTGAAGGAGTGAATGTCCATATGACCGGATATGGCATTGATGTGAGTGATAAAAGATACGAAGAACTGGAACAGTTTTATATCCGTCAGTATTTGGAAATCACTTGGATTGGAGTACGGAATTTTTTGAAATCAGTAGCACTTGAGCTGAGTGATGATGTATTGAATTCAATTGCGGTCAGAGGAATGATCATTTCAGAGGACTTGGCTGAATATCTGCTGACTCATGAAGAATATAATCATTTAGAGTGGCTGAAACCTTATCGTCCAAAAGGAACCCGTAGTGTGAATCCTAACCTGAATTTTTACTGGGATTATTTTTCTCAAGGCAAGCCTGGTTATGTAGAAGGAAAGAAAAAAACAGCCCAGGAAACTATTGAACTGATTCACAGCACTGGTGGAAAAGCTGTCATTGCACATCCTGGTGCAAATTTTAAAGGACAGGATGACATCGTGGGTCGCTTGATGGATTTAGTGGATGGCGTGGAGGTTTTCAGCAGTTATCACAGTGAAGAAGAGGTTGAGCATTATAGAAATATGGCACTTGAACATGGCTGCTTTTTAACTGCAGGAAGTGATTTTCATGGGCATCATAAACCATCTATTGTGATGGGGAATATACCTGGTCTTGATGAAAAGGGTTATCCAGAATTGATGAAAACACTGCACGAGATAGGTGAATAATGAAAAAGCTGATGATTTCCGCCTGCTTAGCAGGCTGTAACTGTCGTTATGATGGAGGCAATACAAAACTAGCGCAGCTGGATGAACTGCAAGAGAGATTTGAGTTGATTCCAGTTTGTCCTGAAACACTGGCAGGATTGCCGTGTCCTCGACATCCTTTAGAGATTGTTGGAGATCGTGTAGTGAACAATCAGAATGAAGATTTTACTGAAGAGTTTCATACTGGTGCAGAGTTAGCTGTTCAATTGTGGAAAGAGTCAGGTTGCCCTGCTGTTTTGCTTCAGTCAAGGAGCCCAAGCTGTGGAAAAGGTTTGATTTATGATGGAACATTTACAGGAAGAAAAATTGCTGGAAATGGTATTTTTACACAGAAGCTGATTCAAGAAAAGGCTGAAATCTATAGCGAACTTGAGTTAGAAAAAATAAAAGCTTAGGCTTTTTTTCCTAAGCTGAAAAAACATTTGTCAATGTGACAATATCCGCCTGGATTTTTATCCAGGTATTTTTGATGATATTCTTCTGCTGGATAGAAGCACTTAAGAGGTTCAAGTTCAACAACGACTTTATCACTGATTCTGGATTGAACTTCATTTGTTACTTCATGAATGATGCTCCAGTCTTCTTCATCTTCTGGATAAATGCCTGTGCGATAGGAAGTACCTTCATCTTCACCCTGTTTGTTTAAGGATGTTGGGTCGATGACCTGATAAAAGTAGTCCAGAATTTGCTTTAATGAGATGATTTGTTCATCGTAAATGATTCTGCATACTTCTGCATGTCCTGTTTTCTGAGCTTTGACATCAGGATACACTGGATTGTGAGTGTGTCCATTTGCATAGCCAACAGTCGTTTCGATGATGCCTTCAAATTGATCGTAATATTTCTGAATGCCCCAAAAGCATCCTCCTGCAAGTGTAATTGTCTTCATGATTAAGCTCCTTTTCATTTATAGTAAAACAGATTGAATCAATTGACAAGCATGATTCCTTTTGAGCTTTCATAAGATGAATCAGGAGGAACTTATGGAAATACAGATTGTGAATATGCTGCCGCTTGAAACTCCTTATCAAGTGACAAAAATGAAGAAACAGATCAAAGATTCTAAGCTGTATTATGATGTTGAAGCCAATGAGACTTGTCCAAACTGTGATTTGTACATATTGCTTGTGGATAAGAACTTTCAAGAAGCTGAAACATGGCTTCAAAAAAACAAAATAGAAAAGAGAAAAGCGATTTGTTTTTCTTCTGTTCATCATAAAGGATGGACTTGCTGGTGCATGCCTAAAGCATTTGAAAAAGAATTCGATGGCGAGAAAATGATGCAGTATCTGGGGTGTATCATGATGGAGCGCTCTGTTGATGATTTGAAACATTCTTTTGATTTAAAATGTTTCAGAGTTCATAAAGAAACATCACTTAAAGAAGGATCAGAAAAAATTCTAAAAAACATGAATTCAAAGCGGAAGATAGTTTTACATTATTTTGTGAAAGAAAAGACTAGAAAGATGATGGATACTGATGGTGCAGATGAACATGTGCATCAGCATTGGATTCGTGGTGTTGATTCAGAAATGGAAGTGCTGATTTGCAAAAGAAAAAGAGGCTGTGACAAAACAGTCTAAGTAGAAAATAAAAAATCGCACAGACTTCGAAAGAAGAAAGTGCGATTTTTTAGTATAATCTATGAATGACCAAAAACATAAATCAA
>JAFQKG010000022.1 GCA_017397025.1 Erysipelotrichaceae bacterium
GTTCACTGTGATTTCTTTACTGGATTTGATGAAACGGCCTATCAGAAAGCTGTAGAAATCCTTGAAAATCAGAAAGAAGAGGAAGAGTATGATTGCAGTTACTGGTAGCACCAGTGATAAACAAAGCATCTGCATAAAAAATGATATTTAGATTATCTGTGGTGATGCTGATTTTTTCTAAAACAATAAGTTATAATTCTTTCTAGATTTCTTCACTCAAAGAAGATGCACAATCTGCTTTGTCGATAAGAATCATGAAAACTTTCCTTTACTCTATTCCTATCTAGTTGATAATTGACACAAAAATCATAGGATTGCAAAAAACAGCAGTTTGGCTTGATACAAAAATGAGTTGAAAACACGCAGGTAAATCTTCCTGCGTGTTTTGTTACTGTTCTTCCTGAATGAACTGAGCTTCATTCATCTTATAATAAATGCCCTTTTGTTTCAGCAGTTCTTCATGTGTTCCCTGTTCTTTGATTTCACCTTCATGAATGACCAGAATCAAATCTGCATCTTTAATCGTGGACAAACGATGTGCAATGGCAATGATTGTACGTTTGCCTGCCAGATTCCTGATTGCTTTTTGAATCTGTTTTTCAGTATGTACATCCACCGAAGCTGTTGCTTCATCAAGAATAATGATCGGTGATTTTCGAAGAATGGCTCGTGCAATCGCAATGCGCTGTTTTTGTCCGCCAGAAAGTCTTAATCCTCTTTCTCCGACTTTTGTTTCGTATTGCTCAGGCATATTCATGATATCTTCATGAATATTTGCAGCCTTTGCGGCTTCTTCAATCTCCTCTTGAGTTGCGCCCGCTCTTGCATAACTGATATTTTCTGCAATGGTTCCGTTGAACAGAAAAGTATCTTGAAGAACTGGCGAAATGTTTTGTCGCAGTGAATTCAGCGTCACATGACGAATATCTGTGCCATCCATCAAAACTCTGCCTTCCACTGGATCATAGAAGCGGGAAATCAGCTGAGTGAGTGTTGTCTTCCCAACCCCAGTTGGCCCAACTAATGCAACCATCATACCAGGATCAGCACGGAAAGAAATATCTTTTAATACGGGAACCTGATTACTGTAATGAAAACTGACATTTTCAAATTCAATGGCTCCACTTACATTTTCTATATTCTTCGCATCTTTATCTTCTGTAATGGCAGAAGGTGTATCCAAAATCAAGGCAACACGCTCTGCGCCTGCCAATGACTGCTGAAAATTTTCCAAAAGATTTGCCAAACCTGATACAGGTGCATAAAACAAGGAGAGATATAAAACAAAGGCAACAATATCTTCCACTGACATTTGACCTCTAAAAGCCAGCGTTCCACCAAAGAAGACAACTAAAACTGTACCAGCTGAAGAAAGAAACTCTACTGACGGATGGAACACAGCACTGGCTCGAAGTGCTTTCAGCATTGCCTTTACCTGAGCAAAATTCTTCTGATTGAGTCGTTCACTTTCAAACTTCTCCTGTGAAAACGCCTGAATTTCATGTAGTCCTGAAAGACTATCCTGCAGCTGTGCATTGAGCTCACCCATGCTTTTCTGTGAAGCTTTAAAAAAGGGCTGTACAACTTTGGCAAAAACAGTTCCTGAACATAAAATCAATGGAATCGGAGCACAAGTAATCAAAGCAAGTTTCCAGTTAATGCTCAACAGGATCAGCAGCACTCCTAAAAAAGTTACGATATTTGTGATCATTTCAGGAATCATATGGGCGTATAAAAGTTCAAAATCACGCGTATCATTGATAACACGGCTCATTAAATCACCTGTCTGTTTATCATGAAAAAAACCTAAATCAAGACTTTGCAGCTTGTTGTACATTTTATTTCTCAAATCTCCAACAAGATACCAGGCAGCCTTATGCGTCAGATAACTGCTTAAAAAACGAAACAGGATTCTCATCAAATACAATATCAAAAGAATCAATGCCAATTTCTGAATCATTTCAAATCCTGAAACATCAACTCCGTTTTCAATAATACCCGTCAGCGAGGATAATATTTTAGGAGCACTCAAATTGATAAATGTCAAACAACAGGTGGAAAAAATAGCCACAGCATACAGCAGCTTGTATCGACTTGCCTCTTTTGTCAATTTCCAAAGCATTTTCATCTCATTTCCCCCTGTCTTATTTTATCTATATCATACCTCATCTAACTATATAAATCCATGAAGAAAAAATCTTGTATTAGAATGCTTTCTTGTAAATTTCCAAAACGAACAAGGTCAGCATCAGTAACAATCAAACCTTTTTTAAATCCCCGCGCTCTGACTTCAGTAACAATTTCATTGATGGCACCTGAGCCATGGTAGGATGTTTCATTCAGAATAAATCTTTTTGACATGAGATTCATCTTCTCCTCTGTTTGTTAATGTGTTGATAAGTATTCTATTCATTTTCAACACTTTCTGTAATATCTGATAAAGATTTGTCTCTAATAGAATTCTTGGTTTTTTTCCGCTACCATCATCACTGTTTTTTTCAGATTCAGCATCCTTTTTTCTAATCCTTCATACAACCCCTTTTCTCTGGCCTCATCAATCATCGATTGCCCCATCCTTTTGCGCTTATTACTTCTTTTCTCCTTTCAGTGATTCACTACTCATACCAGTTCACTTTTTTCATCTTTTGATAACATTCATTTCAGTTATTACCCAAAATCAGGACAAACCTCAAAATCTGTCTTTCTTTTTATAATTTTATTGTATCATGTCACTTTTTCTGATGAAAAGAGGGGGTACTCCATAGAAAAAGACTGCAAATCGAATGATTTA
>JAFQKG010000023.1 GCA_017397025.1 Erysipelotrichaceae bacterium
AGATAAAGCAGCAACATTTTGTGCATTGGAACTCTTGTTTCCAATCACAAACATCAGTCTGCCATAAGCCACTCCCTCTTTTTCAACAACGCTGACAGAACGCTTAGCAGAATCACGATGAACATCAATGATCAGATCAAAACTGCCATATTGATTCAGCGCCTTGGCAATTGCCTTTCTTGAGATAGTATAGAGCTGATTATACTTAAGATTCTGCCGATTTAATTCCTCCATAAAATCACTGGTTTCGAAAATCACTTCAAAGCCAGCATTTCTGAGCATTTTTGCGAACTGATAAGTGACTTCAAAAATGCTTATGCCATCTATGTACTCTTCAGTCTGATGGGTGCTGTACAAATAGATTCTTTTCTGATTGCTTTCAATCACTGGAATATCTATCAGTTCCAACTGTTCCCACTGCTTTCTGATTTCATCAATTTGATATGAGGTCAACACTGTTTTTACTCTATTGATACTCAATGATTCCGCTTCAATCAAATGCCTAAGAAAATCATTTTTCAGTTGTGAAACTGTTTCTTTAGACAGATGTGAAGTCATCAAAAATACAGCAAAAAAAATCAATGAGCATTTCAGAAGCATCTGAATGAAGGCTCTCATGCTTTCCCTCCTTCAATTCAGACATATGCTTCATTTTTCTATTTTATGTCATCGCTTTGACAATTCAGGAATCAATGCTTTGTTAATGCCAAGTGCCAGTACTTCTGCAAGATGCAGCTTCACTTCATCTATTTCTTTAGGAGTGACCACCATATCCAGTTGATTGGTCGTCATCTTTTCCATCAAGAAAAGACCATTTGCCTCTTTCAGCTTTTCTTCAATCAAATGTTCAACACTCATCACTGTTGCAACTCCCATAGAAATGACTTTGACTTGAAGTGTTTCTTCATTCAATCCCATGCGCTTGTTTTTAACACCAGAACCTGGATGAATCCCCGTATCTGAGATTTGTATCACATGATTGATGCGTTTTAAAGATTTCGTAGCCAGTGCATCAATCGCAATCACAACATCCGGCTTTTCACTTTGTGCAACTGCTTGAATAATTTTTGCAGTTTCAATGCCTGTCTGTCCCATGACGCCAGGAGAAAGAACTGCAATCTTCGGACAGTTGCCTCGAATGGATTCATTCAAATGAGCAGTTACAATAATCTGATCTGCAGTATCTGGTCCTAATGAATCTGCAGTGACATTCTGATTCCCAAGTCCTGCAACAAGCACCTTATGAATGTTTTCAGGGAGCATTTTCTTCAGACACTCTGCAATGACATCAGAAACATCTTCTCTTTTCTGATGATCATCCAAGTCCTCAAACTCAATCGTTGTATATTGTCCAGGATCATTTTGAATCACATCATTTTTTTGATAAATCTCAATCTCATGAATTTCCATCTTTTTATACGACTTCATTTCATGATGAAGATCTTCATTAGAAAGAATTTCTTCAACTTCTTCATAAGCAAGATCTAATCTTGTCACTTCCATCACCTCAAGATTAGTCTGTCAGTTTTTCTGATTTCTATTTGCATTTAAGAACTGATTTTGTTATAATTTATGACGGTATTGATACAGGAGGTGTAGACATGGCAAATATCAAATCTCAGAAAAAGCGTTCTATTACAAATCTGAAGAGAAATGCCGTTCTCAGTGCTGAAAAGTCTGAACTGAAGACAGCAATCAAGGCAGTTCTAGCTGCAGTTGAAGCAAACGACAAGGAAGCAGCAGTTAAAGCTTACAATCACGCAAATTCTCTGCTAGACAAGTCTTTGACTAGCGGTATGAAGCACAAGAACTATGTTGCTCGTCAGAAAGCTCGTTTGAGCAAGACAGTCAACACTCTGGCTTAATTCATAGAAACACTATAGAGCATTCAGTTGAGTGCTCTTTTTCATTATCAAAAAAGAACTAACAATCCATATGAAATAATAATATCTTTACTAGATTTTTCGCAAAGACTCATAATTCATTCAATGAATCTTTTTCAACATATAAAAGGCTGTAAGTTTACTGACTTAACATCAGATTACCTTACAGCCTCTTTTTCTTAAATATCTTTATGTTTTTCAATAAAATTCTTGTACCAGTAGTAGCTCTTCTTTGGAATTCGTCTCAACTGATTATCTTCATAATCCACACGCACCAATCCGTAGCGTTTCTTGTACCCATTAATCCATGAATATAGATCCATTGTACTCCAAACATAGAATCCCTTTATATTGGCACCCTCTTCTTTTGCTTTCAAAATGTTGTCAAGATAGTCTGAAAGAAATTGAATGCGATCATCATCTTCAACATAACCATGTTCATCAGCAATATCATATGCACCATGTCCGCATTCAGTGATATAAATAGGAATATCACCAAATTTTTTCATACGAAGCATCAGTGTTGAATATGCAGCACCTGGATAAATTTCACGCCCCCATTTATTCAATTGAGTGTTAGGATCTCGGTCTGTTTCAAACCATCCTTCAATTGCGCGTGTTTCTCTAGCAGATTTGCTGGTTCCATCGTTGTTTCCTGCATTATTAACAGTAAAACGAGTTCCACCAGATTCGTATGGCTTTGCAAGCTGACGAGAATAAATGTTCTGCCCCAAAAAATCAATTGTGTTGTGCTTCATGACTTCAAGATCATCCTGTTTCACAAAGGACAGGTCAATTCCAAGCTTTTTGACTTCTTCTGCTAGCTCAGGATTGTATCTTCCCCAGATAGCAGGTTCAGTAAATGGATCATTGCAGAAGAAATCCAGCATCTTGACAGCACGTAGGTATTCTGGTGCATCAGAAAGCGATGTTGCAGGAGCACATCCATGAACATAGCCGATTTTTGCATGTTTAAAATTGAAAGATCTGAATTCACGAATTGCTTTTGCATTGCATACCATCATGTTATAGCAGCAACGGGCATAAGCCTGTAAATCCGCTTTTTTGTTTGGCGGATAATTTCCTACACAGTAATTGCAGTAAGCATTGTGATTCGGCTCATTGATCGTCACATAAAACGGTATGCGCTCACCATAGTGTTCAAATACAGCTTTACAGTAGTAGGCAAATTCATCAGAAACACCATCATATTCCCATCCGCCTTTTGCACCAATATAATCAGGCAAATCATAATGAATTAAAGTTACATTTGGTACAATACCGTATTTTTCACATTCATCAAGAACAGCATCATAAAACTTCAATCCTGCTTCATTGATGATGCGATCTTCCTTTGGCACAATTCGGCTCCAACTGATTGAAAAACGGAATGTATTCTGTCCGCATTCAGCCATCATACGAAGATCTTCTTTATAGTGATGATAAAAATCACAGCTCACATCTCCTGTAATTCCTGTAGTGTTTTTTTCAGAGTGGCAAAATTCATCCCAAATGCTTGCACCTTTCCCATCAGTATCCCATGCACCTTCACATTGGTAGGCAGCTGTAGCACTTCCCCAAAGAAATTGATCAGTATTATACATATACACTCCTCCATCATAGTTTTATTATAAATCAAAATGAATGAAACAAAGTTTATGAAAACAGCCATCTTAAGTGGGATGGCCGTTTCTGCTATTTTTCCGTATGAGATTCAATGTACTGCTTGAACCAGTAGTATGAATCCTTTGGCACTCGTCTTAGATTTTTATCCTCATAGTCCACAAAAACTAATCCATATCTCTTTTCATATCCATTGATCCAGCTGTAGCAGTCTGTTGTGCTCCATGCATAGTATCCCTTGACATTACATCCATCATTGTACGCCTTGACCAGCCAGTCTAGATATCCTTCCATGAATTCTATGCGACGCTGATCATGCACCTTGCCATCTTCTTCAATCTTTTCATACATCGCACATCCATTTTCTGTAATGTACACTGGAATATCTCCATAGTCTGCCTTGATTCCCATCAGCATGTCATACACTGTCTTCGGATATTCTTCTCTTCCCCAAGCATTAGTTTTTGAATTTGGATCATGATCTGTTGTGAACCAATTCTTGATGACATAGCCTTCTAGACGAGTCTGCCCTGTTCCTACATTGTTTGGATAATAGTTGGTCTCACCATCTTCTTCTCGGTATGGACGTGCCAGAGCTCTTGTGTAGCAGTTCTGTCCCAGAAAATCAATTGTCGTTGTTGCCAGAAGATCCAAATCTTCCTGTTTGACAAAAGACAAATCAATACCACTTTCTTCTAGAAGACCAAACAAATCTTCTGGAAAATGTCCCAAAATCACTGGGTCTGTAATCCATTTGTTTTTGAACAAATCACATCTTCTTTTCGCAATCTGATATTCTGGTGTATCTTTGAGTATCTGAACACAATTAGTTGTATGTACGATTCCTATCTGTGAATGCTTGAAGCCAAACTTCCTGAATTCTATCACAGCCTTGGCATGTCCCATGATCATGTTGTAGCCCACTTCACAGACTGCCTGTGTACTGTGTACATTTGGCGGATAGTTTCCCGTCATATAGGAGCAATTGGTGTTGTGTGTAATTTCATTGATGGTCACGTACAGTGGAATCAATTCACCAAACTGTTCGAATACAACTTTGCAGTACTTCGCAAATTCATCTGAGAAGATTGGATTGCGATAGCCTCCCAAATCTTCCAGCCATGCTGGGATATCATAATGAAGCAGCGTTACATTTGGTGTAATCCCATACTTTCTGCATTCTGCCAGCACATTTTTATAGAACTGAACGCCTGCCTCATTCACTTTTCCACTTCGATCTGGAAGAATTCGAGTCCATGAAATAGAAAAACGAAGCGTGTTTTGTCCGCCTTCTGACGCCATACGGATATCTTCCTTGTAATGATGATAGAAATCACAGCTCACATCCCCTGTAATTCCCTTGACGTTTTTTGGCCCATGACAAAACTGATCCCAGTTGCTTTCTCCTTTTCCGTCTTCATTCCATGCACCTTCACACTGATAAGCTGCTGATGCACTTCCCCACAAAAAATCTTTTCCTACTTTCAAAGTCATCCAATTTTCCTCCATCTTTATTCATATGTATTATGAGTTAATTTTATTATAAACTATAGTCAATGAAACAAAGTTTTACTTCTTACACAACTGCTAATTTATAAGAACAGATAGTCTTATTCCTATAATATCAACATAAAGAAAAGATGCATGAGCATCTTTTTCTCAAACATTAACTTTGATTATTCCAATCATTAAATATTATCCAAAGGATAAATTGGACGCTGAACTTTCTTATACACTAAACGCTCAGTCCGCTGCATGCAAGCGCCATCTGTTAAAGACATAACATAATGAGAAGCCATCGCTTTTAGTTCAGGATACAGATATCCCTGTTTGACAATAATCAAATCGTATTGATCCATCTCAACATTTGCCCACTGGTACTGAATTCGTTCTGCAAAGCTGATTGGATAATTGCCAACAATGACAGTCACAGGAAAATTATCCAGTTTTACTGTCCAGCCAGTACCAACCACAGTTGCATCATGATAGTGATTATGAAGTTCACCTTTAGAAATAATTGTACCTTTTAGTGATACTTTTGAGGAAAGATGGTCAATTTCTGCACCAATTTCAAACTCTACATGATCATTTATGTTTTTATCAAAGAAATACTGATCACACAACTTCTTATCTGTAATTTCTGCGAACAGAATATTCTTTCCATGGAAATCTTTCAAATTCAAAACCTGTCTCAAAACATAAGTATTGCATCCAGATGCTCCTGCAGTCACATTATCTCCTGAATCTGTCAGGAAACAAGGACATCCTTCATGCTTCAGCATTGCTTCCAATGCAGCATCTGGTTCATCTGCATAGCCTGTGAAGTGGAATTCTCTGCGTCTTTCCCAGACATAATTATAAATTTCATCCGCTTTCTTTTCTGCATATTCTTTATCTTCTGATCGATATGGCACAACAATCACAGAAGCACCGCACTTGTCCGAATCATGACGAAGATAACCAATATGATAAGAACAGCACATGATTCGAGGATCAGCTTCAATTTCATTTAACAGACAATTGATGGAAACCAGCGGTTCATCTGTTGAAACACATCGTTCTCCACCCAGCAGAATTGGCACTTTACGATAGACAGGATGAATTTCTCGACGCTCTTTCAGTAAATCCACAAGACATCTGAACACAATCTGATGCGCTTCTTTACGGTCAGTATGGGGAGAATGGCGGAAAGTACGAATAATGTTGCAGTTGTCAGCCTGTTCCTGTGACAAATTCCCATGAGGATCCATCACCATAGCCAGCGGAACATAGGGTCCAACCACTTTTCGTATTTCTCTAACAAGCGAATGATCTCCTGATCCTCCCTCCAGATCAATGACATTGGAAGCACCATGAAAGAAAAAGAACATTCCGTCAATTTCATGCTGATGCTTTTTTACTGCATGAAGAAACTGTTTCTGAATATAATCAAACGTATCATAGGCAACCCGTCCAGCTCCTGCACCGCTGGCGAAGTAGGCTGGAATTAGTTCAATTCCCTCCTCTTTTGCGATTTCCTCAACATAAAGTCGCTTAGCAATCGCCTCCCCTGTTAAAATCGTAAAATGCTGGATTTCACATGGCTGAGGTGTGTAGGCATTGGATTCTGCAATAAATCCACCAATCAATATTTTCATTTCTGCTTCCTCCTTACAATTATTTACAGAAATCAGCTTAAGTCTTCTCCATTGGTCGCAATGACTTTTTTGTACCAGTCAAACGATTTCTTCTTTGTTCTTTTTAAAGAACCGTTTCCCTGATCATCACGATCCACATAAATAAATCCATATCGCTTTGACATTTCACCCGTTCCTGCTGAAACAAGATCAATCGGTCCCCATGAAGTATAGCCAAGCAAATCTACACCATCCTGTTCTACAGTTTCTTTCATGACTTCAATGTGCCTTCTCAGATAGTCAATACGGTAATCATCTTCAACAAATCCATTTTCATCAGGAACATCCTTTGCACCCAATCCATTTTCTACAATAAACAGAGGCTTCTGATAACGGTCATACAGTTCATTCATTGTAATGCGAAGGCCAAGAGGATCAATATCCCACCCCCAGTCTGAAGTTTTCAAAAATGGATTTTTTACACTGTCTAAAATACCGTCGCCTTCTGCAATCGCATCATGAGCAGCACAGCGCGAACGATAATATGAAAACGAAATAAAGTCCACCGTATTTTCTTTTAAAATCCGCTGATCATCTTCTTCAAAAGGAATAACAAAACCATTACGTTCAAATTCCTTTAAAGCGTAATTTGGATAAACACCGCGAGACTGCACATCAATAAAGAAGAAATTCTTCTGTCCTGCCTTCTGTGCTGCTAGAACATCTTCAGGCTTGCATGTCAAAGGATAATATGTACCTGCTGCAAGCATACATCCAATTTTGTTTCCAGGATCGATTTCATGACCAATCTTAGTCGCCCATGCACTTGCAACTAATTCATGATGAGCTGCAGTATAAATGGTTTTATACCTGTCTTCACCTTGCTCATAACAGATTCCCGCTCCCATGAAAGAGGCATGAAGCATGACATTGATTTCATTAAAGGTCAGCCAGTATTTGACAATACCTTTGTATCGTTGAAACAAAATCGTAACAAGACGCTTATAAAACTCAATCATTTTACGATTTCTCCAGCCGCCATAAGCTTCCACTAGATGCATTGGAATATCAAAATGAGTGATTGTAACAAGAGGTTCAATGTCATATTTCCGACATTCATGAAACAATGCATCATAAAATTTCAAACCTTCTTCATTAGGCAATTCTTCATCACCGTTAGGAAAAATTCTTGACCATGCAATTGACATTCGATAAGTTTTAAATCCCATTTCTGCAAACAGTGCAATATCTTCCTTGAAATGATGATACATGTCAATTCCTGTCTGAGCAGGATAGTATTGTCCTTCTTCAAATGAATACATCTTTCTTTGACCAGTCAGAACGAGTTTGCGGTCTTTTCCATGAGGAATCAAATCAACATTCGCAAGACCTCTTCCATCTAAACTGTAGGCACCTTCACACTGGTTGGCAGCTGTTGCTCCACCCCACAAAAAATCTTTTCTAAATCCCATAAACGATCTCCTTAAATTTCATCAATTGGATACATAGGTCTCATAATCAGCTTGAAAGGAATATGTTTTGTATCCTGCGGTGTAGCACCATCCGTCAAACTCATCACATATCCTTTTGAACCATGTTTAAAATCAGGAAAAATATATCCTTGTTTCAATACAGTGATATCATAATTTTTCCAGTTAATGCCAAAAGATTCAAACTGGCTCTCATTAGTAACTCGTGCAGTCTGATCTGCAACAATGATATCAATGGTTGTACCTAAGACATGAACAAGAACACCATGGCCTTTTGTACCAATCAGCACTTCCCCATGAGAGATATAAATTGGAGAATGAGAAATTACTTCAACATCCATTTCAACAGGAATCGACAATTTATCTTTGTCTGCTCCAAGTGAAACATGCAGCTGTTCACCTTTAGAAAGATTCTGAAGCTTCTTGTAGACTTCTTCATCCTTGATGGATCCAAATAAAACTGTTTTATTCAAATGTTCAACATTCATAAACTGTCTCAATACATAGGTATTCCAGCCTGTTGCACCTGAAGTTGTATTATCTCCTGAATCAGTTATTACAAACGGTTTGTCTTCAAATTCAAGAGCCATAGTTAAAGCTTCATCTGGCTGAGCAGTCAGTCCTGTATAATGAAATTCATGACGTTTGTCCCAGACATATTGTGCCAGTTCATCTGCTTTCTTTTCACAGTACTGCTGATCTTCTTCTGTCGCAGGCACAACAATAATACCGCATCCAGCTTCAGGACAGTCATGACGCAGATAGCCTACATGCCATGAAGCAGACATGATACGAGAATCTTTTTCCATATCATCCATAAACCTATTGATAGACTTTACTGGCTCATCTGCAGAAACAGACTGTTCACCGCCCAAAATAAGTGGTATCTTGCGGTATACAGAATGAATGTTCTGACGATTTTTGATAAGCTGGCAAAGCAGCTTGGAAACATAACGGCGTGTGTCCATAGCATCCGTGTGAGGACTTTCACGATAGCTGCGAAGAATCTGAATGGATTCTGCATACTCTTTTGTCAAATTCCCATGAGGATCACAGGATACCGCGATTGGTACATATGGACCAGTAATTTTACGTATTTCTCTTAAAATATGATGATCTCCGCTGCCAATTTCATCCACGTAGCTAGCACCATGCAAATGCAAATAAATACCATCAAGTTCATGCAGATGTTCTGCTATCTTTTTTAAAAGAAGTGATTCAATATACAGAAATGTATCCTTTTCAATCACACTGGCAGCATTAGCATTCGCATAAACTCCAGGAATAATCTCCACATCTTCACTTTGATAAGCTGATTCAATTTCCATGACATCAATGAGTTTCTGGCCAAATGCAATGTCATAATCTGCAATTGTGGTTTTGTACGGTGTTTTGGAATTCGACTCTGTCGTAAAGCTGCCAACTAATACTTTCATATACGTCCCTCCTAAAAGAACATTTCGATTACACCCATCATCATGACCAGCGTAACAGTAGACAATAAAGTGGTCACAAGAACAACCATTGAAGCAAATTCTTCATTTCCTCGATATTTTTTTGCAAAACTTGCACAAGTCATGCCAACAGGCATCCCCATCAGCAAGACAATGACTGCAGTGGACATAAAGTCAAGCTTCATCATAAGACAGACTGACAAAGCAGCAAGCGGTATGAGAATTAAGCGAATCAATACTATGAGAGATACGCCTTTCATCATATGAAGATTCAAATGGATTTTCTGTGCCAGCATGCTTCCTACAAGTATTAAAGAAAATGGGCTTAAACATGCTCCCGTTTTCTGGATTGCTGAAAAGACTGGCGCAGGAACTTTAATTTTCAGAAAAACAAAGGCAAGTCCTAGAAGCATAGCCAATAGAACTTTATTTGTTGACACAGAACGTACAATGTCCTTCATATTTTTCTTAATGGCTGGATTAAAGATGCTTTCACCAGCGCTGAATGCCATAATTCTAGTTGGAATCATAAAAACATTGCAGTACATGACTCCAAGCGGACCAAACAAAGATTCTACAACTGGGGTCCCAACCAGTCCGCCATTGCTGACAAGCTCACTGTAGTGAAGCACGCTTTCTTCACTTGGGTCAAACAGTTTGCTGCTAGGTATTTTCGTCACCAAATAAAGCGCTGTTTCCAAAACGATGGCAAAAATCAGTACTGTTGCCAAAGAGACCAGCAAATCAACGGTCATGCTGGATACAAATGAGGCAAACACACTGCATGGAAGCAGCACATCAATGGTCATGTCGGACATAAAAAGCTGTGCTTTATTGTCAATCATTTTCACTTTATAGAGAAGAAATCCTATCAAAAGATATGTAATAATTGTGATTTGAGTATTGATTAAACTTTCTGTCATACAGTTGATTCCCCCTTTAATCTTATAGAAAAGGAAGAATTTTCTTTTCTACGTAGTCCGCAAATCCCTCTTCTTCATCACTGAATTCAGTGATTTCATCTGCACACTGCTTTGTATCTTCTGTGCCATTGACAAGACATACTCCCCAGCCAGCCTCTTCAATCATCTCATTGTCATTGCTGGTATCGCCAAAAGCCACAATGTCTTCAACAGAAAATCCGTAGCGCTCTGCAATAATATGCATTGGATAGGCTTTATTGATGCGTGAGTCTCCAAATTCAAGACAAAACGGACCGGTTCTAAAAACATTCCAGTGTTGTGATGGAATTTGTCTAGCATACTGTTCAACTTCATCCATCATGGCAGGATCCATTCGAAATAGAATCTTAGCATTCGGCTCTGCATACAGTTCTGCTACATCCTTATATTCAAACGCTTGTTTTTTCGTTCGTGAAATTGAATATTTGACTCGTTCATCAATTGTTTTGCAGAGAACATTGCCATGATGATAAATGCATGGGTTGACATCAAAAACAGACATCAAATCCAGAATTTCTTTCAAATGAGAAGGATCCATCTTGAAAAAAGATTCACTCTTACCAGTATGAAAATCCATCAATTCTCCGCCATTCATGCCAATATAATAGGTAAAAAAAACTTCGGGAAGCTTCCAGCGTTCTACAAGTGTTTCTACTTCATCCAAGGGTCTTCCACTTGCAAGTGCAAATTCAATACCAGCATCTTTCAGTCTTTGAATAGCTTCGATTGTTCTTTTTGTTAATTCTTTCTTTGAATTAACAAGCGTCCCGTCAATATCTGCAACAATAAGCCTGCATCTTTTAAAATCATACGTCTTCATAACAGATACTCCTGAACATTTAATATGTTTTTTTCAACATAATGAGCAACACCATCGTGATCTGGATCCAGATCAGTCACATCATCGCTTATGGCCATGGTATCTATAGACCCGCCAAGTACACAAACACCCCATCCAGCGGCTTTAATCATGTCGTTGTCATTAGTTGTATCACCAAATGCAACAACCTGCTCTAATGGCATGTGATTCATCGTGCAGTATTCTATCAGTGCATTTCCTTTGGAAATACGCTTGTCCGCAAATTCCATCAAAGTTCTCTGCGTTTTAAATTCCTGATACTTCCCAGAAGAATGTTCACGTATATATTTTTCAAACTCTTCCATTTCACTGGCTTTAATGCGAATCATAATTTTACCGTTTTCTTCATCCGCAAAATCATCAATATCTTTAGCTACAATCAATGGTTTTTGATTTCTTATTGCACACTCATTCATTTCGTCCGTATACTTCATCGCTTTTAACCCGCCATGATAATACATGTACGGATTCACATTCAAAGGTTCAGTAATTTCAACAATTTCTCTAATCCATTCTTTCTTCAGTTTATAGAATTCATGAAATTCCTGCGTATGATGATTCCACAGTTCTCCGCCGTTCATGCTGATAATCACATCACAGGGAAAACTTAATCCCCAACTTTCATAAGCCTTCAGCACTTCATCCAGTGGTCTTCCTGATGCAAGACCAAAATAGATTCCTTTTTGATGCATTTTTTCAAAGATTTCTATTGAATATGGTGAAAGAACACGTCTTTCTCTAGAAAGAAGTGTCCAGTCGATGTCGCAAATCACAAGCTTAACAGGCTCAATCATAGTTATCCCCCTTAACTATTTTCGAAAAAACACTTTTAAAACAAACTGTCCTACATATGGAATCATCCATGCTTTGTACTGAAATGCACAGACAAATGAATAAATAGTACAAACCAGTACAACAACCGCTGAAACCAGACTCATTCCAACCTGCAGCAGTTGGAAAAAAGGAAGAAATGTACTCACAATTGAAAGCACAGATAGGATAATATTGAAAAACATGCTTAAAAAGCAGAATTGAAAACAATAGAAACGAACCATTTCGCTTCTTTTTTCAAACACTGCCACAACAATCAGAATCAATGATGCAAAATATGAAAATCCTGAATAAATCATTCCAAGAACGCCTGGAAGCAGATAGGCTACCAGCACCGCAAATGCAGCAGGCATATTAAAATATGAAGAATTGTGTTTCCCATAATTGATCGTATTATTCATTGTTTAAATCCCCCATTTTCTTTAGTTCTCTCTCTATAGCTTCTTCAACTAAATCCACAACAAAAGATGCTTTTTTCTGAATAGTGATGTCACTATGTGACATGCAGTAACTGTTTTCTGTTATCTCAAACATGCAGATATCATTGGCTGCATCGCCAATGACAATAACATCCTTCATTGATATTCCATAATGCTCAGCAAGCTGCAGAATTGCCTTGTCTTTCCCTACCTTCAAAGGAATGAAATCAATGTTATCAATATCATTGGCCTGAACGATACAGCGTCCTTCAAACAGTTTCTGCAGTTCAGATTCTACTTGTTTTGTGACATCTGGATGAGTCAGCACACTCATATTTACCCCAGTTGACAAATCATTCAATTCAATTGACTGATATGGCACAGAACGTCTCAAATTCATTCTCATGCGACTTTCACAGGCAAATGGATAGTTGTCATGACGATAGGTAATAAACTGATGATCAACACACATTTTTACAGTCGCATTGATATGATTTTCATCAATCCATTTCCCAGCTTCAAGAAAATAAGATACTGGGAGTGAATGGAACTTTTCACTTCCATCAAAGAAGATAATTTCAGCACCATTTCCTCCTAAATAGTCAATGTTCATCTGCAAATCATCCATCACAGCATCTCTTACAGTATGAACTCGTGCAGTGGCCACCGCAAAACGGTTTCCTGCATCCATCCAGTTTCGAATAGCTGTTCTGCACTTGTCAGAAACTCCTTTATTGTTTTGCTTGTTATACCAGTACAAAGTGCCATCAATATCACTTACAAGCAACTTCATGCATCAAGTTCCTTTCTTCTCTCAATAAAATCTTTATACCAGTAATAACTTTTCTTTGGAATTCTGCGAAGATTAGAATCATCATAACCAACACGCACTAAACCATAGCGTTTCTGATAGCCATTGATCCATGAATATAGATCCATCGTACTCCACACATAGAAACCGCGCACGTCTACACCTTCATCTTTCGCTTTTAAAGTCCAGTAAATAAAATCATTCAAGAACTGAATACGATCATCATCTTCTACATAACCATTTTGATCAGGTGTATCATAAGCTCCATGTCCACATTCAGTAATATAGATTGGAATATCTCCATATTCCTGTTTTCTTCGAATCAGACAGTCATAAATGCATTTAGGATAAATTTCTCTTCCCCATTTGTTTAAAACCATGGACTCATTATAGTCTGATTCAAACCAGCCTTTAATGATTTTCCCTTCACGTGCAGGACCCTGCCCTGAATTATTGACAGTAACCTGTGTTTCACCTGAAGTATAAGGCTTTACAACATTGCGGCAATAGGCATTCTGCCCCAGAAAGTCAATGGTATTGTCTTTGCAAAGCGCCAGTTCTTCTTCTTTTACAAAACTCAAATCAATTCCGCTGTCTTTGATTTTCTGAATCATGTCTGGATCATAAGCCCCTTTAATTGCAGGATCCAAAACACATCCATTAATAAACCATTCCGCATATTTCTGTGCGCTGCGGTATTCTTCGCTGTCCACGAAAATATCTGCTGAACAAGACGCATGCACAAGCCCAATTTTAGATGTCAGATTCAGCTTACGAAACTCCTGAATCGCTTTCGCAGTACAAATCACCATGCGGTAAATGCACTCAACAAAATGCTGAGGATTTTGTTCATTCGGAGGATAATTGCCAGTAAGATAATTACATTGTGCATTATGTGTTGGTTCATTGATCGTAACATAATAAGGAATGCGATTTCCAAAATACTCAAACACAGTCTTAGCATAAAAAGCAAACTCATCTGCAACATGTTCATACAGCCAGCCACCCTTAGCACCGATATAGTCAGGAAGATCATAATGAACTAATGTCACATTTGGTACAATTCCATATTTCTCACATTCAGTTAATACATCATCATAAAATTTGAACCCGACTTCATTGACTACATGATCATCTTTTGGAAAAATACGACTCCAGCTAATTGAAAAACGATATGTATTCTGACCAGATTCAGCCATCATGCGAATATCTTCTTTGTAATGATGATAAAAATCACAGCTGACATCACCTGTAATGCCTTTGACATTTTTTTCAGAATGACAGAATTCATCCCAGACATTGGCACCTTTGCCATCAAGATTCCAAGCCCCTTCACATTGATATGCAGCAGTAGCACTTCCCCATAAAAATTGTTCTTTCATTGTGATTTCCTTTCTAAATCTCATCGATTGGGAACATTGGGCGCAGTATGCGCTTGAAATTGATTTTCTTCGTATTCTGAGGGGTAGCCCCATCAGTCAAGCTCATAATTGATGCAGAAGCAATTTCTTTCAGCTGAGGAAACAAATATCCCTGTTTGACAACAATCACATCGTAGTCGTCAACATTCAGTCCTGCATGCTCAAACTGAGCTAACTCCGTCATAGAATTATTACAGGTTGAGATTGCAACAGTAATCGGCAGATGATGAAGCCGTACGGAAACTACATGCCCCCAGACTTTCTCTCTTCCACTCCACATATTTCCACGCATCTGCCCCTTTGATACAATCGTACCTTCAAGATGAACTGACTTAGAATGCAGATCTTTATCAATGCCAAGATCAAATGAAACAGGCTCACCCAGCTGTTGTTCAGCAAGCTGCTTGTATGCAGATTCATCCGTAATGTTTGCAACCAGGACATGCTTTTCTAAATGTTCCAATAACAAAAGCTGTCTAAGCATATATGTATTGATTCCTGGTGCTCCGCTGGTGGTATTGTCGCCGCTGTCAGTAAGAAACACAGGTCTTCCTTCATGTCTTAAAGCCAGTTTCAAGGCTTCCTCAGGTTCTGCAGTAAGTCCAGTATAATGGAACTCATGACGCTTATCCCAGACAAATGATGCAAGCTCGTCCGCTTTTTGACAGGCATAAGCGAAATCTTTATTTTTTCGAGGAACAACAACTATTCCGCATCCTGCTTCAGGACAGTCATGACGAAGATAGCCTACATGCCATGAAGCGCTTAGAATGCGGCTGTCGCTTTCCATCTCATCCATAAACCGATTGATTGTTCTGACAGGCTCATCTGTTGATACTGACTGCTCACCACCTAAAATCAGTGGAAGCTTGCGATACACAGCATGAACATGCTCTCTTTGAATCAGCAGCTCACAAAGAAGCTGAGCAACCTTTTTCTTCGTCTGACTGGCATCCGTATGCGGACTTTCTCGATAAGATCTTAAAATCGTGCAGCTTTCAACGTATTCTTGTGTCAAATTGCCATGCGGATCACAGACAACTGCAATTGGAAAATAAGGTCCAGTTATTTTCCGTATTTCTTTTAATAGATGATGATCACCTGAGCCTATCTCTTCAACATAGGAAGCACCATGCAGATGCAGCCATAAGCCATCCAGCTCATGAAGATGAGTACGGATGCAGTCAAGGAAACAATGCTCGATATATAGAAATGACTCTTTTTCAATTACACCTGCACCAGCTGCATTTGCGTACACAGAACCAATTGTTTCTATAGAATAGTTATCAAAGACTTTCTTCACTTTGCATTTCTCTACACATTCATCACCAAAAGATAAATCATAATGATTCAAACGGCAGAGTTCAGGATAATTTTCATTGGATTCAGTTGTAAAAAAGCCAGTCATTACACGCATATTATCACTCTCCAAGATATTATCATTTTACACTATATCCATAAAACTTTGTTTCCAAAAAAAACCGTCAGTGATCAGTTGACGGTTTTAGATTTAATTGTATTATCTACTTATTTTTTCTTACCAATTGTAGCAAGAATTACTCTTGTAGCGATAAAACTTGTCACAGTAGTCAACACAGCAACTGCAACAGCCCAGAACATGTAAGTAGCATCACCGCTTGTATCGACAAAGAATACTAGAGTCAGCCATCCTGGACAACCACCTTGAACAAATGTTCTCAATCCAATTGCACCTGCAAGCAAACCACCAGCAACAGCACCAGTTGCTGTCCCAAGTAAAGATACAGGATTAGTCAGCAGAACACCATAGAATGCAGGTTCTGTTACACCGCACAGAGCAGTTACACCAAATGAGCTGAACATACCCTTTTTAGCAACATCATTCTTAATTGTTGTTGCAACAGCCAGGGCAGATCCACCAACAGCGATATTAGAAATGAATCCCATTGGAGCAGTAACAGCATTATAACCAAGAGTAGTCATCAATTCCAGACCAATTGGTGATAAGCCTTTATCCAAACCAATCATAACCATGTATGGATACAGAGCTGCAAGGATTGGCTGAGCGATAATATTTGCCTTATCAGTAATGAATGTAGCAAATGTAGCAATTGCACCAGATGCAGCTGATCCTAAAGGAGCAATCAGAACGAGTTCGATTGGAGCAATTACAATCATAGTCAGAATTGGAACTACGAAGAATGACAGAGCTTCAGGAACCACTTTATTCCAGAACTTGTAGATAGGAGCCATTACAACAACACCCAGCAGAACTGGAAGAACTGTTGAACCATAGCTGCCAGCTGGAACAGCGATACCAAAGATATCAGTTACCTGAGGCAGATAGCTAGACAAGAGCAAACCACCGAGCATACCACCTAGGATAGGCTTAATTCTCAACTGTTCAGCAGTCTGCCAACCTACATAGATAGGCAGGAAGTTGAAACCAGCGTTGAAGATTGCCATAACGAGCCAGTAAGCACCGCCTTCGAATGTCATTCCGAAGTAATTCATCAGCAGGTTACGGAATGCCAGGATCATACCACCAACGATCATTGCTGGGACAACTGGCATCATGATTGGAGTCATGAATGAACCAAACTTGTTAACAAGCCACAGCAAGTCTTTCTTAACTTCTTCTTCATCATCAACTGGATCATTTGCACCTGCAGGAGCGCCTGAACCATTATCTTTCCATCCAGATACATCCAAGAATTCATAGTATGCATCACGAACGTTTGGACCGATAATGATCTGCATCTGCTTATTAGCATGCTTAGGAACTAAACCAGCAGAATTAGGAAGGTTTTTCAGAGCTTCTTCATCAACTTTGCTCTTATTGATGTAGTTGATACGAAGTCTAGTTGCGCAGTTTGTAACGAATGAAATGTTTTCCAGACCACCCATTGCTTCTAGCGCTTTTTCGCACATTTCTTGATATTTTCCCATAAAGACTTTATCCTCCTTAAATTGGGTTATTGTATTATACTTTCATCGTAATCAGCCTAATTAATTCAATTCCCTTATAGTAGCTAGCCGACACAAGCTGCATTAAATGGTTGATCAGGCCACTTTCAGCAGTTATGAAAATACAATACGAATTTATCAAAATCGGTAATTCCGATTTTTGACCTGATTTAAATTTCGAATAGAACTGTGTTCACATCGACTTTTCCCTGATCAGTGACAACATTCATTTCTTTGTTGCCGTCGTCGTTTGTCCAAATCACAGGAACCACTGTATCTCTTCCGGTTTTTTCAATCATCTTCCAATTGACTTCGCCAATCTTCTGTCCATGCTTTACCTTGTCACCGACTTTGCAGTGAATGACAAATGGAACGCCTTTCATTTCAACTGTTTCAATTCCCATGTGAACAAGAATTTCATTTCCTTCTTCAGTAACGAAACCTACTGCATGCTTTTCTACAAAGACAAGAATAACTTCTCCATCGCATGGTGAATAAATATCTTCACTTTTCGCAAATAGTCCTGTTCTGTAATCAGGATACACTGCAACGCCATCCCCTAGCATTTTCTGAGAAAACATTGGATCCTTGACTTCAGTCATTTTTATTGCAGTTCCTTTCAATGGACTATAAATTTTCTCCGGCATTTTTTCACCTCACCCCAAAGAAAGCGTTTACAAAATTTCTAACTTCATTTTACAACAACTTTATTGAAACTTAATTTCAACACTTATATTTTTACAAAAATTCAATCGTTTGATGATTTTGTTTCAAAAATTCAATCAATGCTTCTGCTCTTTTGAAATCTCCATTCTCGGTTTCTTCAACATTTAAATAAAGGTTTTCACCAGTATTTGCCGTCAATAAAAGAATTTTTGTAGGATAAATTGGTGCCCCACAACATTGTCTCAGCTGTCTTGACCCAGCAATAATCTGTGCCTTTGTAATTTTGTTTAACGAAACCATGTACCATTTCAACCCTTTTTTGACAAAAATCATTTTTGGTGAAGCATAGACATCACCAAATTTTTTCTTATCCTGAAATTCTGTATCAATTTCAGCATTCACTTTCTTTTTATAAACTTCTAATTCAAGCATAAACCACCTATTCAGCCATGTGTTTTTGATAATGATCAATCAAATCCTTGAACCAGTAATAGCTCTTTTTAGGAATTCTCTTCAATTCAGGATCATCAAAATCAATACGAACCAAACCATAGCGCTTTTCATAACCATTGACCCAGCTGTAAAGATCCATCGGGCTCCATGCATAATATCCTTTGACATTGCAGCCTTCTTCCATAGCCTTGAACATGAAATCAATATAGCCCTGCATCATATCAATACGTGCAGAATCATCAACATACCCATTTTCATCTGCACTTTCATACTGCCCATGTCCATTTTCTGTAATATAGACAGGAATGTTACCGTATTTTTCCCTAATTTCAATCAAAGTATTGTACATGCATTGAGGATAGATTTCACGCCCCCAAAGATTACGTGTCGTATTTGGATCATCTGTTGTTTCAAACCAGTTTTTAATGCGGATTCCTTCTTTCATCTTGGACTTCGCACCTAAGTTGTTATGAAATATCTGTGTTTCTCCTTCTGTATAATCAGTCAGATAAAAGCGGTTATAGACATTCAATCCTAAGAAATCAACAACGCCCTTGGAAAAATCAAGACTGTCTTCAAATTTCATATAGGAAGTATCAAATCCATTTTCCTGAAGCATAAGAACCAGTGATGCAGGAAGCTCACCTTTTAAAGCACCATCAAGAGTAATTGAATTGTAAAACATATCTCCGCGCAGCTTGATCAATTCTTTTTCTTTTGCATTTGGAGCAAGTTCTACATTGCTGTTGTCATGCACAACACCAATTTTCCCATCTAATTTGAGTTCACGATACGCTGCAACTGCCTTTGCAGTTGCCAGCGCTTCATGATAAACAACTTTGAAAAAGCGATTAAAATCCTGCTTATGGTTCGGTGGATAGTTCCCAACCATATTTGAACAATATGCATAATATTTTGGCTCATTGATGGTTACCCAAAGCTTGACACGATCCCCAAATGCATTAAAGCAGACCTTTGCATATTCCACAAAATCATCCACGGTTTCACGGTTTGCGAATCCTCCTTTAGCTGCAATAGCCTGAGGAAGATCATAGTGAAACAAGGTTACATTCGGTTCAATATTTTTAGACCGGCAGTAATCAATCACACGATTGTAAAAATCAATGCCCTTCTGATTTACTTCGCCAGTTCCTTCAGGGAGAATACGAGCCCAAGA
>JAFQKG010000024.1 GCA_017397025.1 Erysipelotrichaceae bacterium
AAGAACGGAGCAATGTCAATCCGTTCTTTTTCTTAGAGTGTGTTATTGTAAGCTGATCCAGTAAAGATGGTCAGTTTCTGTTTCGTTGACGATATAAAGGGCAGTTGTTGTATTCAATTGAATTAGACGTTCATCCTTATCAAATCCAAGAAGGTTCACTTTCATTGTTTTGCCATCGTATATAGCATGAATGAATTGTTTATGGGGAATCGAATATTCCACAAAACTGATCTGATTGCCTTCTGCATGCCAGTCAGGGCGCTGATTGTTTTGATAAGGAAGAACAGATTTATCCAGTGTTCTTTCTTTGTGATTTTTTAGATGAATGATTCGCGTATCTTCATCCACACGATAAGGTATGATTAACAGATAATCACCAATGATTTCATATATGTCATTAGAATTGATTTTATAGATGTGCTTGCCTGAATGGATTTCACGGAAAGTGTTGCCGCTGTATATCCAAGTCATGGTACGGGCATCAAAATCTGTCAATGCAAGATTATTCTGATTTGTTTCAATGCGATTTAATTCTTTGAGATCACCAGTATTCTGTACTTCATAGATAACACATTGTTCATCTTCTTTGTTGGCGAGATATATTTTGCCATTGTACTTATCATAATATGGATGATATAGCAAACTGTTTTCTGAGTCAGAAATCCAATCAGAAGAGAAAAGCAGTTTTGTTTCATCATCATTTACAAAATAATATTCTGTTAGAGAAGCTTCGCTGTCATTTCTTTGATAGATGGTGAATTCTTTGGTGTGGAATCTCGCAAATGCTCCCTCAGCTGAAGATGCTTCGCGATGTTCTGCAAAATAATCTATTTCTAGCGTAGCTGGGTTGATAAGATGGACATCATAGCTCCAGTCCTCATGATAAATGTCAATGTGCAAAAGACCGTCTTCTTCAAAATGGTAATCATTGACTCTAGGATTGAACAGTGAAGGTATATAACCTGTTTCTATGACTGTCAAATCATTAAGGAGCACTTCGCTTTCTTGAATTAACACAGGGATTTCTGTGGAAGAACAGCCTGATAAAAGAAGAAAGATTAGCATAAAAAGTATTTGTTTTTTCATAGGTCCTCCTTCATTTATGATTTGTTTTCATTATATATGATTATTGAGATAAAGCATAAGAAAAGCTGGATTTCTCCAGCTGTTAAAGTGTATCCAGTCCCAGACGATGAAGCTCACTGTCAATCAGTGCCATCTCTTCATCTGTCAGTTTCCAGTTGAATGTGTCTGTGTTTTCTTTGACGTGGCGAGTGCTTGAAACACCAACCAAAGAAGTGCTGACATAGTCTTTCTGGCATGTCCAGTTAATTGCTACCTGAGAAACAGGTGCATTATGTGCTTCTGCGATTTGATCCAGTGTTTTCATCAGTTCCATCACTTTGGAGAACACAGGTTCTTTGAATCCCTTGTAGAATGTGAAGCGAACATCATTTGGTGCCCAGTCAGGGATTTCACGATAGCGTCCAGAAAGGATGCCACCGCCGATAGAACCATAAGTCATGGTATCAATGCCATGAGCTGTACACCATTCCATTAGTTCTTTATATCTCTGATCAAGCATAGAGAATGGAGGCTGAACAACGTCGACCTTGCCATATTTCATTGCTTCTTCAATCAGCGGAATATCTGCGTTAGAAAGACCAATGTATCGAATCGCACCTTGTGACTTGGCGAAATTCAGGGCACACATTGTTTCAGCAATTGGAGTGGCTGGATCTGGCCAATGCAGGAAATAGAAATCAACATAATCTGTCTGAAGATTTCTAAGTGAACTTGCCAGTTCTCTTAATACAGATGCAAATTTTGCATCACGATAAACGCCTCTGGTTTCACGTTTGAAGAAATCATTTGGAACTCCGAATTTTGTGGAAATCAGAATCTTAGAACGATCCATGGTCTTGATAGCTTCGCCAACAATCTGTTCTGCAGCACCGTTTCCATAGTTTGCAGCAGTGTCAATCAGATTGACTCCATGATCTACCATTGCGCGAATTGCAGCAATAGCTTCATCTCGGCTTGAACCTGTACTCCATCTTCCAGAATCCAGACCCCATGTACCGACGGCCAGTTCAGAAACATCAACATCAGCATTTTTAAAGTGTTTATATCTCATAGTTTGTCACCTCGCATCATTATTATAAAGGATGAAAAAAACTCTGTTCAAGAAAGAACAGAGTTTTTTATTCTGGATTAACGGTAAAAATTCATAAAATCACGAAAAGTCCTGTTGTTACAAAATAAATCAGAACAGCAAAAATGAAACCTCCCAGCACATCTGTTGGATAATGAACGCCTAGGTACATGCGAGAAAAGGCGATCATGCAGGAAAGAATCAGAAGAATCATGCCTGCAATTGGAACATGCTGCAAAAATATGAAGGCAGTGACGAATGAAATGCAGGTGTGACCCGATGGGAAAGAACGGTCTTTTGGTCGTTTTCCAACAGGAATAATTTCAGGACAGGCCTCAAAAGGACGCTGACGCTTTAACGATTTCTTCAAGATGACATGGATAAGAAGTGCTTGGATCAATAGTGCAGTCCACAGTTGCAATCGAAAGCCGTTTGTCAGAGGAGTGAGTGTTAAAACAGTACAAAGAGGAAGCCATACCCGTGAATAGCCTAGCTGAGTGATTTGCCACCAGAATGTATTCCCTGCCTCTGTTCGATGTTTTTGAAGCCATAACAAAATACGATGTTCAAGTTGAATCATAATAATCACATTCTTTCTTTCCTTATTATACATGGATTTGATGAATAAAAGCTAATGCAACATATCAAATTTCTGTACTGCTAAGCAAAGAGTGGAGGGTACAGAATTGTTTTTTGACAAATGTGAATGCAAGACCCCCCTACTTTTGAATGAGATTGGGACATGCTACAATAGAATTGCACATATAGAATAAAAACAATGGATTGATTTATCCCGTTGAAAGAAATTGAGACGGTAGTTGAGGTTTTTCTTGATTTTGTACAATAGTTAAGTGTACAAAGGAGAAACACATGGAGAAAAATGCACACTGGTATGATGAGCAATGCAAGAAGCTGCTTTCTAATAAGAAAATCATAGTCAATATTCTTAAAAGAGAAATTTCAGAGTATAAGCATCTTTCAGAGGACGAGATTCTAAAGCTGATCAGTGAACCCCAGTTTAACAGAAAAAACCAGGGGGAATATCTAGAAACTAGGAATGTAGAAGATTATTCAATTCAAGGTGAGCTTATTGTTTACGATGTTCTTCTGTATGCTGGGCTTCCTGACTCAGATGATGCGGTCGGTTTGATCATTAATTTTGAAGCTCAAGGAAGCATGCCTAATTATTCTGTATTAAAGCGTGGCTTTTATTATCTTAGTCGTTTGATTGCACGGCAAAAAGGGCATCCTTTTGGATTTCAGAAGTCAGAGTACAGCAAGCTGAAGAAAGCAGTTTCTATCTGGATCTGCAGAACAGACAAGAAACGCAAGGGAATGCTAAATGTTTATGCGATTCAAGAGGAATCACGCGGGACACAAGTGCGATTCCCTAAACCTGAATATGATGTGATGCAGTTGGTAGTCATATCGCCTGATGACAGAATGCCTGAGCGTAAAGGAACGGTTGAGTTCTTAAGCCTTTTGTTTGGACAAGTCAGCCCCGCAGAAAATGTGATTGAACGTCTAGAAAAAGAATATGGCGTTATGCTGGAAGAAAGGGAAAAGAAGGAGGTAATGGAAATGTGCAATTGGAGTATGGCAAGTCGATTGGATGGAATTGAAGAAGGACGAAAAAAAGGAAAAAGGGAAGGGAAAAGAGAAGGTAGAAAAGAAGAAGCTGTAAAAATAGCAAGAAAAATGCTGATGCATGGACAGAGCGCTGAGTCAGTTTGTTGTTTTACAGAATTGTCTGAGGCTGAAGTGCTTCATTTAAAGGAAACGATGAATTCAGTCTTATTATCTTAATTCCGAGCAGAATGGTTTTTTCAGGAGGTCTTAAGAGATCTCCTTTTTTCGACAAAAAATTTGAAACTATTTATAATAAAAAAGAAACGATAGAAGTGAAGGTGGTACCATGATCGATCGAACTTCTGAATTTACGAGGATTTATGAGGAGACTTATGATGATGTGCTGAAATATGTTGTGTGTCATTGCGCTCGTCTGGATGATGTCAATGAAATCATACAGGAAACATATCTCGCTTTTTATCGTGCTTTGAAGTACAGAGAAATACGAGATTCCTTGCCTTATTTGATTGGAATCGCAAAAAACAAAATAAAAAAGCACATTTCACTGTTGGCTCGATTTAAGCAGGTTTCACTGTCTGCTGAAGTGTATGATGATGTCACAGTCGATGAATTGCTTGCGGATGAGACAAATGTTGAACAGGAAGTCATGATTCATCTGGAAGCGGAGGAAGTCTGGAATCGGCTTAAGAAAAAGAAGCCAGTGATACAGAAAGTATTCATGATGTACTTTTATTTTGAAATGACACATAAAGAAATTGCTGAAGCACTCAAAATCCCGGAATCTACAGTAAAAACATATCTGTATAGAACTCTTTTGGAAATGAGAAAGGTGATGAAAACAGATGATGAAAGATGAAATGAAAGAGAAATATGCTGAAGTATTTAATCGACAGAAGAATCTTGAAAAAATCACTCGGCATCAAAAATATCGATACCCTAGACAAGTGCTTGTGATGGCTGTCTTGATTTTATTAAGTGTTTTGACAATACCTTATTTTGATTATAAAAAAGATGCACAGCTTGCAAGCGATGAAGCATTTCAGGAAATTGGACCAGAAATTGTGCTGAATATCAATCTTATTCCAGAAGAAATGAAAATGATGGATATAGCACCTGCTTTAAGAGCGAACGTGCAGATGAAAAGTCAAGTGCTGAAGGAGTATGAAAGAAACCCTTTTGAGGATTTTTGCCCAGAAGGCTGGAATATGTCTGATGTGGTCAGCATGACGATGATAGAGAAGGATACCAATGAAGTGCTGATGAACTATGACTGCGTTGAGATGACTGCTGAATCGAAGTCCATTCGTCTAATGATGTCCTCTGATCAGTATCCGTTTCGCTGCTATGTTTTGAGTCCAGATGAAGCGATATCCAAAATCGATGGCATTGAGATGAAGATTTCTCACCGTTCTGATTTAGGGCTTTACTTGTGTTTGTTTGAAATTGAGAATCTATATTTTGATGTAGAGGCCAGTAGCCTGAATGAACATGAATTGATTGATTTTTTGATCAATCTTATAAAAAGCGTGAGGGAAAACTCATGAAAAAATTACTGTTTATTTTGTTTGTGATGGCAGGATGTATTGTGTTGGATTTAAGCTGGGTTGCAGTGTTTGAAAAGCCTCTGTTTGCGTTGAAGGATAGCAGCGATGATGTGAATCAAACATATTATGGCTTGTTCTATGATGTGATAAATTGTCATGAATCAGAAACCTACATTCTTAAAAAAGGAAGCAAATTTGCTTGTCCTGTGAGCATACAGACAAATGTTGCACCGATGGTACAGATTGATGGTGTTTTGTATCTTCAGACTGGCAGAATCAGTGAATTCTTGAGATGTGGTGTACTGGATGGAGAGATTACTTCATCGACTGCACAGAATCAGACCCCAGTGAAAGACAATCAATCTAATTTTGGCTCTGGATTTGGCTATCAAATTGGCAAAGAGGGAACGGTTCAAGTATCGATGAATGGGCAATGGCATGTGTTTGCCTCAGAAGAGATCTTTGATGAACTTGTACTGGATTTGTCAATTTATGAAAAAATTGAAGATTTGCCTGAAAGAAGGGATGCAGATACATCGGTGTTATTCGCATTTGAAGAAAGACTATATGCCAAGGCTTTTGCGGTCATTGACTATGCAGGTCCATCAGCTAAAGCTGAAGGGATGATTGAATATTTGATTCCAGAAAGCTATGTGCCAAGAATTAATTTTGAAACCAACTGCAAAGAATTATTGGGTGGTATGATTTACGATGTCAGTGAAACAAGTGCTATTCTGTATGTAGATGGAAGCTATCATCTGTATCTGCGGATAGAGAAATGAGTTTTCTTGTAAAAAGTAGAGCTTCTTTTATCAAAAAATGAACAAGTTGTGGTATGATAGTCGTGGTACTTATGGAGGAACACCGAATATGAAGAAACCACTTGTTTTAGTTGTTATGGACGGTATTGGCCTGACTGAAAAGGAATATGGCAATGCGGTCAAAAACTCTTATACTCCACATCTGGACAATTTGCTGGCAACTTGTCCAAATACTGCAATCAAAGCTCATGGTGTAGCTGTTGGTCTGCCTAGCGATGGCGATATGGGGAACTCAGAAGTTGGTCATAATGCATTGGGATGCGGACAGGTTTACAGTCAGGGAGCTAAATTGGTTAACGAAAGCATTGAAACAAAGGCAATTTTTGAAACACCAACTTGGGCTGAACTGGTTGAAGCTGGAAAAGCAAATACAATGCATTTTATTGGACTGTTGTCTGATGGTAACGTACATTCTCACATCAACCATTTGAAGGCATTGATTGCTCGCGCTAAAGAAGAAGGCATTTCAAGAGTACGCGTACATGCGCTTTTGGATGGACGTGACGTACCTGAAACTTCAGGTCTGATTTATGTGAAAGAACTGGAAGATTTCATGGCTGAATTGAATGATGCATCATTTGATGCAAGAATTGCATCTGGCGGTGGACGTATGGTCATCACTATGGACCGTTATGAAGCAAACTGGGGCATGGTTGAAAAGGGCTGGAAGACTCATGTGCTGGGTGAAGGCAGAATGTTTGCTTCAGCAACTGAAGCTGTTGAAACTTATCGTGCAGAACTGAGCTGCTCTGACCAGGATCTTCCTGCATTTGTTGTTGCAGAAGATGGCAAGCCTGTTGGAACAGTTGAAGATGGCGATGCAGTGATTCTGTACAATTTCCGCGGTGACCGTGCAATTGAAATCTCAAAGGCCTTCGATGATGAAGAATTTACACATTTTGACCGTGTACGCTTCCCTAAGGTTGTTTATGCAGGTATGCTGCAGTATGACGGCGATTTGAAGATTCCTAACAAGTTCTTGGTTTATCCACCTGCAATCAAGCATACACTCTCTGAACATCTGGTAAAGCACAGCATCAAGTCTTATGCTATTTCTGAAACACAGAAATATGGTCATGTGACTTACTTCTGGAATGGAAACAACTCTGCTAAGTTCTCTGAAGAACTGGAAACTTGGGTTGAAGTTCCTAGTGACATCGTTCCATTTGATCAGCGCCCTTGGATGAAGGCAGCAGAAGTAACAGATTTGCTGGTTGAAGCTATTGAATCAGGTGAATATGACTTCCTGCGTGTTAACTATCCAAATGGTGACATGGTTGGTCATACTGGCAATTATCAGGCAACAATCGTTGGTGTGGAAGCTGTTGATATGGCTTTGAAGCGTGTCATGGATGCATGTGACAAAGCTGGTGCAGTTCTTCTGATTACAGCTGACCATGGCAATGCTGATGAAATGTACGAAAAGGCAAAGAAACCTGAAGCTGCACCTAAGCCAAAGACTGCACATACTTTGAATAAAGTTCCATTCATCGTTCGCGGTGCTGATGTAGAACTGAAAGAAGGAGATTTCGGTCTGTCAAATGTGGCTGCAACTGCAGTTGAATTGATGGGTCTTCCTGTTCCTGCTGAATGGGATGAATCCATGATCAAACACTAAAAACAAATAGAGAGATGTCTTAGCTGTAAGGCATCTTTTTAATATACTAGGAATGTTCTATCAGAACAGTAGTAGATAGTAGTTAAAAATATCTAATTCGTAGAATGATGAATACAGATTTCACATAGAAATACAAGACTTAACTTGAAAACAAATATAGTTTATCATGTATATGTATCAAGAAG
>JAFQKG010000002.1 GCA_017397025.1 Erysipelotrichaceae bacterium
TTGTGGAAAATGAAATGAATCTTTTAATTTTTGATGAATCCCTTGATGAGGTTTTGTGCAAGGTAGAATCCATTCCTTTGATGTCCTTTGTAGTTTTAGATGAAAAGGAAGATTATTATCTGGTTCAGCTGGATGAAAATTTGTTTTCTTTAACGACTCAAAGAGGGAGCTATGACTTTACTAAAAATGTTGGATATCTAAGAAAAGAAGATGTGGATAGACTCATCAATCCTGACAAGATTGCAAAGAAAGAAGTCGTCAATGCTGTTTTTAAGGCTTCTGGAGGGGTTTTTAAAGATGGAACGGATGAGAAGGTGCTTCAGTTCGAAAAGGGCAGAGAACTAGTTTGTGAAGCTCCTGTACAACAGAATGCTGTTTTTGAAAAGTGGAATCAGATTTCTGAAACTGTGTTTGAAGCTCAATATCGATACATTGATTCCATTAGAATGCATACACTTCCAGACCAGGTGACAGAGCTGAATGTTCCATTGGATTTGAGCGGCGGAAGCATCGAAGTTCTGTATGAAAATGGTGATCGTGAAATCATTGAACTCACCACATCAATGGTATTTGGATACTCACTTGCAGAGGCTATTGAACAGCAGGTGAGCGTGAGTTATGGTGGAGCAAGTACTTTTTATCCTTTACGTGTATCCTTAGAAAAAGACGAGCAGCGAAGACGCATGAATGAACTCATCGAACTAGCTTTACAGATGAATGGGAATGATGAACTGAATGAAGATGATGTTCATGTGCTTTCTGAACTGAAAATGCTGTTTCACAATGAATTTACACCAGTGCTTACGATGAAACAAATCATGAATTTAGATCGCTTGTATCACAGCATGATGAAGGATGATGTTTCTGTCATCGTTGAAAAAAATGATGTGAATCTTTCGCTCAGCGGTCTTTATCTTTCAACTCAACTTAAAGAAAACAGGTTTCCTTTTGGAAAACCTGTCATAAAAATAAAATTAAAACATCAAATTGCTGCAGAGCATCTAAAACAAACTGCTATAGCTCAAGGATGGAAAGTAGAAGATGAATTTGTCATTGATTTCAAAGTCAATGGTCACAGTGAACTGTGGGAAACACCTCTATTGTTTACGATGGACAGACCGGATCAAAATCTTAAGGAATGGGCTGTATTGACAAGTGATGAAGCAGATGTTGTGCAGTGTCATACGGCTGTTTATCAAGATCGTATTCGTTTTAAGGCATTGAAACCTGGATCTTTTGTCTTGGTTTCAAAACCTTCTGTCAATGTTTATGATCATGCAGCTTCTGAAGATGTCACTTTAGCCATTGATAATGGGTTTGACTATGATGCTTTCTTTAAAATAGCTGGTCTTAGTCTGATTGCAGTGCTATGCAGTTTGATTGGATGGATACTTGCTCTTAAAAAGCGTTTGAAATAAGACCAGAAATGGTCTTTTTCATTTTTTTTGACATACACTTATGACAGGTGATGTCATGAAAAGAGTACTTTGTTTGTGTCTAGTTATGATGTGCTTTGTTTTCCAAGCTGAAGCAGAAAATTATATAGTTATGAGTGATGATGAAAGAGTTCTTGTCTCTAAAGATGCTCATGAACAAAGAAGCATTGCTTCCATTACTAAAATCATGACTGCAGTTCTCTGTCTTGAAAAAGGGGATTATATTGACCAATGGAATGTTGGTGAAGAAGTTTCTAAAGCAGATGAAAAAAGAATCTATCTTGTAGAAGGACAGATGGTCTCCATGCGTTCATTGCTTTATGGGCTGATGCTTGAAAGCGGTAATGATGCAGCACTTGTCCTGGCCAAAAGAGTGGGTGGAAGTGTAGAAAACTTTGTGAAAATGATGAATGAAAAAGCAAAGGAAATAGGGATGCTAAACACTGTTTTTCATAATCCTCATGGACTTGATGTCCATGAACAGGGGAATCTCTCGACTTGTTTTGATATGGCGCTTTTGATGAAGTATGCACTCAACAATGAACAATTCTGTGAAATCATCAAAACAAAAATCTATGCTTCAGAATGGGGAACAGTTTTTCATAATTCCAACAAGCTTTTGAGTGATTTTGCATTTTGCCTTGGCGGAAAAACAGGATATACATCCAAGGCAGGAAGAACGCTTGTCACTGCTGCAAAAAATCAGGATTTGACGGCTATCTGTGTATCTTTTCAAATTCAGGATCATTTTGAGTTCCATAAAAGCCAGTATATTGATGTTTTGAATAAATATCAGAAATATACGCTGCTTCACAAGGGGGATTATCTTATGACAAATGGAACTGTTCGAATTGAGGAACCTTTTTGTGTCACTTGTACACTAGATGAACTTTCACAGGCACAAATCAGATATGTATTGAATCATGATACAGTTACTTTTCAGTTTACTTTGAATGATTATGTTGTATCAAAAACATATCCTATTGTTCAAAAGAAAAACATCTGTTTTCTGGGGTGGTGCTTTTGAATCTGATCTGGGTGATTTTGTGTGGGATTTCACTGTTGTTTGGACTGCTAAAAAACAGAGCAGATCTTTTGAATCAGGTTTTAGTTCAAATTGGAATGGATACATTTGATTTTGCGCTACCTGTGATTGTCACCACTTGTTTTTTTAACGGAATCATGGAAATTGCAAGAGAATGCGGAGTGCTGGATCAGCTTCAGAAACTGCTTCAACCATTTCTAAACAAACTTTTTCCTGATGTTCCCTCTGATCATCCGTCTTTAGGCTATATCGGAGCCAACATTGTCATCAACATGTTTGGCCTTGGATTTGCAGCAACACCATCTGGTTTAAAAGCGATGGAACATCTTCAGAAATTAAATCATGACAAAAAACAGGCATCTCGTCCAATGGTCACCTTTCTTGTATTAAATACGGCCGGCGTTACTTTGTTTTCGACCAATATTATTGCGTATCGAATGGCGGAGGGATCAGTGGATGTTACAAGATATCTGCCTTTAGCAATTGCAAGCACCTGCTGTGCTAGTTTGGCAGGACTTCTTTTGGACAGGTGGTGGAACTATCGCTGAACTTTCTCAGATGCTGCTGCCGGTATTTTTTCTTATGCTGTGTGCTGTTTCATTGATTCAAGGCATCAATGCTTATGATGCATTTGTCAAAGGAGTCAAAGACGGAATGAAACTCACAGTTTCAATCTTTCCTAGTTTGATGGCTATGATTCTTCTCATCAATCTTTTGGATTGTGCTGAACTCTTTGATTTGCTTTCTGATATGATTTCACCAATGATTTCATTTCTTCCTTCTGAAATATTGGCAATGTGCTGTTTCAGGCCAATTTCAGGGGGTGCATCCATGGCTTTGATGGTGCAGATTTTAAGAACTTTCGGTGCAGATAGTCTTTATGGCACGATGGCCTCTGTCATTCAGGGATCTACCGATACAACACTTTATGTCATTGCCTTGTATTTTTCATCTGTTGGCATCAAAAAAATAAAAAATGCACTTTGGATTGGGTTGTTTGCAGATTTTGTTGGAATTGTAGCTGCAATATTTCTGACTGTTCATTTTTTCTGATGTATGGTAAAATGTGACAGGTTAGGAGTGATTGCATGGAAAGACTGCAGAAAGTCATTGCACAAAGTGGAATAGCATCCAGACGCAAAGCAGAAGAACTGATGAAAGAAGGACGTGTCAGTGTAGATGGCGAAATCATCACTGAGATGGGATATCAGGTCAAGCAGGGTGCTAAAATCATGGTGGATGGTAAACCTATCGTGCGTGAAAATAAAGTGTATTATCTGATGAACAAGCCTAAGAAGACTCTTTGTACTCTCAATGATGAACATCAGCGCACGACAGTGGTTGATTTAGTTGAATTCAAAGAGCGTGTATTTCCAGTTGGCCGTCTGGATTATGATACGACCGGAGTATTGATTTTGACCAATGATGGTGATTTTGCCAATGAAATCATTCATCCTCGCTATCATATTCCAAAGACCTATGAACTGATTATCAATGGCATTCTGAAGACGCCAGAAATCAAACAGCTGGAAAGTGGAATTGAACTGGATGGCATTATGACGCTTCCTGCTAAAGTTTGGGTCACCAACAAAGACTTTAATAAGAATCAGACCACTCTTGAACTGACAATTGTAGAAGGAAGAAATCGTCAGGTCAAGCGTATGATGGAATATTTTGGCTATGAAGTCAGAAAACTGAATCGTAAATCTCTTGGATTTTTAACAGTTCATGATTTGCGTCCTGGTGAAGTTCGTCTATTAAAGCCATTTGAAGTCAAACAGCTGCGCCGTCTGGCAAAAGAAGGAAGAATCAAGTAAAAAATCGAAGCGTTACAGATACGCTTCGATTTCTTTTAATTCTGGGTCAATATAAATGGTTTTATAGCTGCTCATTGAGACAAATCCTGGTTTCATGCCAGGGACTTTTTTTAAATTTTTGACAGGACACCAGTTGACTGGAACAGAACTTGAATATCTTCCTTTAGAGTAGTAGGCGGCAATATGAGCTCCTAATCGTATCATTTCCTCTGTTGGATTTGGGTTGGTAATCACTACATGAGCACCATGATAGTCTTTTGCATGCATCCAGATCGCATCTTTTTTTGCGAGCTTGAAGGTAAGATAGTCATTTTGTAGGTTGTTTTTTCCAAAGAGAATCTGTGTGTTTTCATCATAGTCAAGGATGGTAATCGCAGGCAGAGTCTCTTTTTTCTTTTTCCTGATTTTTCGTACCTGTTCTTTTAAATAACCCTGTGCAGTAAGTTCATCACGAATTTCTGCAGCATCGTTGAATTCAGCCAATTCCAGCTGCTGATCCAAAGCTTCGAAATATTCAATTTCTTTTTGGCACAAATCAATCTGTTCTGCAAGATAAACTTGTCCTTTTTTGCCTTTGGTGTATTTCTGGAAGCATTTTTTTGCGTTCTGCCGTCCATCGAGTTTTGGGTCTAATTCAATAGTGATCGTTCCATTTCCATCAAAACGATCAAAAGTGACTTTTGTTTCGCCCTTTTTGACCAGAGGTGCATAGGCATGCAGATAATCGCCATATTCCTGCCATTTCTGACAATCAAGTGCTTCTTCATAGGAATCCATCAGTTTTGGGAGTTTAGTCCTGTGATGTTTGAGTTGAGCACGAACAAGTTTGAACAAATCTCCAGTGATCTGACGAATGCGGTCTTTTTCTTCCTTGTGGTAGTAGAGCACATCCATGCCTTCCATCATTGGATAGCTTTCAAAAGTGTCTGATAGATGAGTCAGCGGCAAAACATGATATTGCATTTCCTGGTTGATTTCACAAAGATAAAAATCCTTGGATTCTTTGATCTGTTTCATGATGTCATCAAAAGATTCGCCATTGCTTATACGATGGAGCACTTCTTTGGAAAGCAGCGGTGAAAAGCCATGAAGCTGAGAAGTTAAAGAGGCTTCAAGATTGAGCGTACATTGTTCAAATGGATTCTGCTTTCCTTCCTGCGCTTTTGGTTTTTTAAATTGAGCACCAGGCTGAATGGTACGCTGATTGTTTTGAAATGGCGGGATTCGTTTCAGTGCATCGAGTATTTTATCATGTTCATCAACGAGGATGACATTGGCGTATTTTCCCATCAGTTCAACGTAGAGATGGCGCTGAACTTTGTCTCCGATTTCATTGCGTATCATGATTGTGATGTCCAGCCAGCGGTCAAGACCTCCCTGTTCAATGGAAATCATCATGCCATTTTCCAAATGTTTTCTTAAAAGCATAACAAAAGGACTTGGACTTTCAGGAGTTGGGTATGTTTTTTTAGTGATGCTGATGCGATTGTATTGTGAATGTGCAGAAATTAAAAGAGAGACTTTTTCTTTTCCTCGACATTGAAATAGTAGCTCTGTGTTGGATATCTGATAAATTTTATTGATTCTCAGCGGAAGAGCTTCTTTGAGTTCTTTGGTTAACTGAGCAAGAATAATACCATCAAGTGCCATAGTTTCACTTCTTTCTAATTGCTTGACTATTATAACATAATCTTGTAAGGTTCACATCTTTATCGTGTGTGGTATAATCCTGTCTTTGACAGTCAAGTGATATGAAAAAGTGCAAAAAAGCTTGTAATAAAAGTCTAATTTGCACTTTTGATTTGCATCGAATTGTAATAATTTTTATCTTTCTTTCGTTTTTTTAATAATATTTCTCATCTTTGACTTTTTGATGATCTGATTGTCAGTTCTAAAACCGAACGCTTCATGAAGATCATCGGTCAATTGTGTCCTTGTGTAAGTCGGTATATATCCATGTCCATCTAGTTCAAGAACCTTCATTTCTCTTAATGTATCTAATGTTTCTGTAATCGTGTATTTCTTCTCTAATTTGTTTTCCAATAGCTTATAAATCGGTAATGACAAGAAACAAGTAAGGAAATGTGCTTTGATCCTGTCATCCCTTTGTAGATAAACAGGTCTAGCTTCAAAGTCCGTTTCATAATTCTGAAACATTCTTCGATCTGCCATCGTCTCTTATTGATTTCGATGATCTTAGATACATCACCCTCAATACTGTAGTGACTGCATAGAATCCATCAAATCTTTCTTCATCTTCAATGGTAGCTGTATTCAACTGAAGAATCTGTTGTTCTGCCACTTCACCATTCTCTGTAACTGCTGTTTTCGTTATAAAGCGTGCAGGATCGTTAGGATTTCTGTGTGTCTTCTTACTCTTTCCACTATCTACCATTTTTTGAGCACGATCGATTTGCCCGCTTCTTATCTTTCTTTGGTAGTCTTTATATTTTGGAGAATAAGTGACAATCAATGTTTCAGATAATTTCTTCGATTCGATTGGAACCTCCTTATAGTAGATACTGTTATAAACATCTGAATCGTTTTCATCGAGTTTAGAGACATCGATAAATTTACTGCTTCCCAGCTTTCTAAACTGTGTTGGGCTAAGAGCGATTTCCTGATTTTCTTTTTTTAGTTTTTTCAAAGACTGTGTTCGTTTACTACGAAAGGGATAACTGCAGAACTCAATCGCTCTAGGATGTCGCTTCACGTCCAGACATCTTCTTTTCAGACGAAGAACCAAAATCTATGGTTGAGACAATGATCAATATCTATGAACGTTCTACACGTGATAGAAACGTCATCGCTCAGCTGACTGCTTTTCTTCACTTATCGATACATTACCTATACCGATGCTGTCCAAGACCTGACCGTTGTTTCTTTTCGTTGGTGAGATTATTGGATACAGCACAAAAGCACAAAGTAGATGATGAATCTACCTTTGAATGTATGATGAAAGAAATGCTGGAAAAGAATGTAGATTCTGAACTTTATTCTAAGCTTAGAATCAAGATGATTCTTTTCAAGTGCAACTGGACAAGAAACACTTGTGACAATCTGTCTCAAGCCCTCAACTACATTTATTCAGTGATGGTTGAGGCACAGAAACAAGTTGAACAGCCTAGTTCCATCTCTCATTAACTGGGCGTATGGTTGTGAAAGCTAAAAAGAGATTGGAGAAATTAGTGCAACTTTCTTATAAAATGGAGATTTCTCCAGACTTAGATGAAGGAGGCTATGTAATATCGTTTCCTGAACTCCCTGGTTGTCTTACTTGTGGTGAAACAATCGAACAAGCATTAAAAAATGCTGAGGACGCAAAACAAGAGTGGTATATTGCTCAAATGGATGATTAAAAAGAACACCTGTCATTTTTCAGGTCAATTGGAGTCCTAGAAATTTGATAGGTGTTTTTTCTATTAAACATTCAATTTATCAATGTGTTTAATTACATATTCAAACAGCGAATTAACTGCAACACAAGAATTAGCATTATGAACAGCTATATGAAGTTTCCATTTTCCTTTGTCTTTCATAGGAACTTTAATATATCCTTCTGGATAAATATCATATTGAGGATTACCCATTGTGATGGCTTCTCTTATTTTAAGCGTATTCTCTATAGCTTCTAGACTTGCCGCACTAAATACAATTTTTGGAGAACATGATTGATAGTTCATATGCGAAACATAACAATCATGAATTTTGAAGTTTTCATTCATGGAAATGAAAGGTTCATCTTTTATATCATTGAATGAAATTGTATCTTTCGATGCGAGAGGATGGTTTTGAGGAAGACATAGATAATCATCGGCTTCTGCGATGGTCACATATTTTAATTCTTTAGAGAATACAGGACCACTGATGAATGCGATATCTATTTTTTCTTCAACTAGCTTTTGTTCTGTGGCTTTATCAGGGTACTCTGTAATCAACAAAAGATGTTCAGGATGTTCTTTTTGGTATTGTTCCAATAGAGTTGAAACCAATTTATAAGTATAAGAAGAAACGCCAACGCTGATTTTGACAGTTTTCGTTTGAATAAAGTCATTGTTGATTTCTTCGATTTTTAAAACCAAATCTTTGATTCTTGTATAGTAAACAAGACCGTCTTCAGTTAGTTCAAGTTTACCTTTGCTGAATCTTAATAATTCGGTTTGCAGTTCCTGTTGAAGTGCTTTCAGGCTTCTACTTAAACCCTGAGTAGATATGTAAAATTTCGCAGCGCTGATCGTCATATTTTTGGTTTCAGCGACATCGATAAAGTATTTTAATTGTTCTATGGTCATAAAGCCTCCATGAATTTGGTTGAATTGCACCAAATGTATTATAACATCTCTTGTGCAATGATTCACAAATAGAATATCAATAAATTGTTGATATATCCATCATCATTTCGTTGATTTATCAAAATCTTCACAAAGTTATAATGAAATCAGGAGGAAAGTCAAAATGAAAAAAATATTAATGATGTTTGTTGCTTTGATGATGCTGGTATCTATGGCAGCATGTTCAAACGATACAAACAATGACACACCAACTCCATCAAATGAACCTGATGTGCAGGACGTAGTTCTGAACGATGGAACTTATGATGGATATGATCCACAGCCTACTTATTTGGCAAGAGCACTAGTAACTGTTGAAGGTGGAAAAGCTGTAAGCTATGAATATGAAGAAATTCATCTTCCTAACTACTGGGCAACTTATACTGAAGCTGAAGCTGCAGAAGCTGGTGAAGCAGAAGTTATGGCAGTTGAAGGGGCAAGAGGAACTTCTTATTATGCAAGACATGCTGTTGTAGGAACAGGAGATGAAGCGATTCATCTTGTTGCATTAGATGATCCACAGGAAGCACCAAATGGTTCAACTTATACTGCTTATGGCAATGATGAAATTCCTAATTTCAGCGAATGGGTAAAAGATGAAGATAATGCAGCATGGTATTATGAACAGATTTTTGCAGGAAATTATTGGATTGAAGATGCTGAAGGAAATTTGAAGGAAGATTTGGCTGTTTATTCTACAACTCGTAAAGATGGTGTTGTGCTTGATAAGGTTGAATCACGTATGAAAACTAAGATTCAGCACTGGACAGCTGTTGGTACTGGTGTTGGTACTGAAGTTGGAGAAAATGGATGGTCTGGAAACCTAGAAATCCTTGGTGATACTTTGATTGAACTGCAGTTCCCTGAAGGTGAAGTTACAAAGAATGATGAAAACAAGGTTATCATCGCTGATACAGTAACATCTGCAACTGTCGAAGAATATAAAGGATATGTTCAGATGTTCTATGACGCTTATAACAAAGCAAAGTAATTATAGAAAATTGTTATGAATCATGAGAGGTGTTTTTGTCAGAAATGGCTGAACACCTTTTTCTTGCGATAATACAAGCAAGTTTGCTGTATCTTATTAGGACGGGTATCAATAAGAGTTCATAAAAATAGGTAAATGAAAAAATGTCGTTTTTCTGTCTATTTTCCCTACAAATCACCCAAATAGGTGTAAAATATGGGCTGAAGTCACCGTAAGTAGGAGAAAATTACTGAAAATCTGGATAAAAACCGCCATTTTGGATGATAGGAACACGTTGATTTCCAGCGGCTTTCTTTTGGCTTTTTTACAATTTTTTTGAGGGTTTCCCCACTAGAGCCCATGACACCAGATAATAACACCCTTCAGAAATGCTTTGTAATAAGGCTTTTTGAATTAGCGTTTAATGTAGATTAACATAAAGTTTGATAAAAAAGTCATATCCCGATTAACCGACTATAGAATAACTTAAACTTGAAAGGTTCACATCTTTATCGTGTGTGGTATAATACATATATTGAGGAGAATCTTTATGGATACAGCAGCTTCAGGAAAACTAAGAAATTTGACCTCTATTTATCTTTTGATGGGGAATCAGATTCTTCTTCTTTATCGGCAGGGTTCACGTGTTGTCAATGATGTCTGGGTTTCTTCTGCCGGAGGACATTTTGAACAGGATGAACTGAATGATGCACGGTCTTGTGTGCTGCGTGAGCTCAATGAAGAACTTGGGCTTAAAGAAGAACATTTAAAAGACATGAGGCTGCGTTATGTGACGCTTTATCATAATCCAAAAGATCTGCGTCAGAATTATTATTTCTTTGCCCATTTGAATGATGATGTTAACATTGATTTTTCCAGCAATGAAGGTGAGCTTAAATGGTTTGAACTTAGTGAACTTGAAGAGCTCAACATGCCGTTTACTTCAAGATGGGTCATCAACCATTATTTGCAGGAAGGACGTTTGACAGACTTCTTTTATGCAGGAGTTTCGACACAAAATCAAATGGTTTTTCATGTGCTGAGTGAATTTGATTAACAATTGACAAGAAGAATCATCTTCAGTAACATTATATTTATACAAACAGGGGGATAAGGCTATGAAAAGAGGTAAACTGATTGTCATTAGCGGACCAAGCGGTGTTGGAAAGGGAACAATAGTAAAGCAGTTCATTGATGATCCTGAACTGAAGCTTTCTTATTCAGTATCCATGACAACACGTTCAATGCGTCCTGGTGAAGTCGATGGAGTCAATTATGATTTTGTATCCAAAGAGGAATTCAAACAGGCTATTGAAAATGATGAGCTTTTGGAATATGCAGAATTTGTCGGTAATTTCTATGGCACGCCTTTGAAAAATGTAAATCGTCTATTGGATCAGGGAATCAATGTTCTATTGGAAATTGAAGTGCAGGGATGCATTCAGGTGCAGAAAAAATGTCCGGATGCACTGAGTATTTTTATCACTCCGCCTAGCATGGAAGAATTAGAACGCCGCATTCGCGGCCGTGCAACAGAGCCGGAAGAAATTGTTCAGCAGCGTTTAAGCAAAGCTCTGAAAGAAATGGAACTGGTTGGCAAGTACAAATATGCCATCTGCAATGACGATGTAGAACTGGCAGCTGAGCTGGTAAAGACGATCATTCGCTATTATTCAGACAACAAGTAAACTGGAAGCAACTCTCCAGTTTTTTTATGGTACAACAAAAAAAGCCCAATTGGGCTTTTTAAGTTCGATTTCTTATCTGTTGTAGAATTCGACAATCAGCTGTTCGTTGATTTCAGCGTTCAGTTCATTACGTTCAGGAAGACGTACGAAAGTACCTTTCTTGTTGTCTTTGTCAACTGTAACGAATGCCTTAGGGCTCAGATTAGCTTCCAGAGCTTCATTGATGCTAGCCATGTTTCTTGACTTTTCCTTGATGGAAATTTCGCATCCTGGAGTCATGATTGCTGAAGGGATATCAACCTTTTTACCGTTAACCAGTACATGACCATGGTTAACCAGCTGTCTAGCACCGCGGCGAGTTCTTGCGAATCCCATACGGTAAACCAGGTTATCCAGACGGCTTTCCAAAGTGAACAGCAGGTTGTGACCTACTACACCAGCCATCTTAGATGCTTTTGCATAAGTGTTTGCGAACTGACGTTCATTCAGTCCATACATGTTTCTTACGCGCTGTTTTTCGCGCAGCTGAGTACCATAGTTGCTCAGTTTGATTCTCTTGGTTGGTCCATGCTGACCAGGGGCGTAAGTGCGCTTCTGAAGTTCTTCACCTGTTTCCAGAATAGAGAAGCTCAGACGACGGGAAACCTTCCAAACAGGTCCTGTGTATCTTGCCATAAAACGTTTTCCTCCTATATTGTTTTATTGCCATAAAACAATAACAGGTACAAATCATGCCGCAGGGTGTTGAAACAAGTGCTTTTTCGCCAATCAGCAGCAGGTTACTTAAGCATCAGATTTCTCTGATTTCAACGCGTTCTGCAGCAACTTTGTAAGCTGCTATGTTTAACGCTAGGATATTATACAAAAATGCACTTTGAATGTCAAAGGTTTCTGTTGAAATATTGCGAAAAAAATGAAAGAATTCTCAAAAACAGGGAAGAAAAACATGACTGAATATGATACAATAGAAAAGAATTAGTGAGGGTGAATCCGATGAATAGTGAAACTTTAAAAGAATATCTCTCCATGCCATATCTTTGGGCAGGCATTGGTGCTGTAATAGTATTGATTGTTCTGATTGTGATGGTCAGAAGTTCAAATTTGAAGAAAGCGAAGAAGCATCTTCAGGAACTGGAAGTGCGTTACAATTCCTTAAAGAGTGTTCCGCTTTCCTTTAAACTGAACAAATCAGTGGCCATTGCTCGATTGAATGAAGAAACGATGAATTCTGTGACACACTGCAAGGATGATTTTGACTTGTGTCAGTCTAATCTCAAGCAGATTGCTTCTATGCTTGCGGATGTAGAAGATGCTGTTTCAATGAAAAAGATGAAAGGTGTTAAAAACGATCTGACTGATTTGGACAATCTGTGTGATCTTGCAGAGGGGCAAATCAAAAAACTGGAAGAGTTCCTGGACAAGATTCTTGAAAAGGAAAGTGCACAGCGTGCTGAAGTGACACGTATGAAAGATGAATTCCGAAAGGTCAAACAGCTTCTTGCAGACAAGCGTGGCCAGCTGTCTTACTGCTGGGACATGATTGAATTCAAGGTGACAGAATGTGAAAAGCAATTCACGCTGTTTGAAGAGTGGATGTATGCTTCGGAATTTGAAAAGGCGGGCGTCGTTCTTGAAATCATTCATGATAAAGTGGATGAACTAAAAATGATTGGAAATGAATTTCCTGTTCTGCTTCAGGAAGCTCGCGGATTTATTCCAAATCTTGTGGATGAAGTGATTCATCACACAACTGCTCAGACAAATCGTGGTGTTTATCTGCAGCACCTTGAAATCAGAAGAAATACAGATTTGATCATTTCTTCTTTGCAGGAAGATCTGGGACTCATTCGTGCTGGTCAGATTGATAACACACAGTCTCATCTGGAAGATTATAAGATTCGTTTGAATCAGCTGCTTCAGCAGATTGAACGTGAAGCTTTGAGTTTTGATGAAGTGTCTAAAAATCAGATGCGAGCTGTTGAGCTCATTGAAGATTCAAAACAGCTTCAGGAATATGTGCTGAGCATGCATGATGTGGCTAAGGAACGTTTTGGCATTGCTGATATGACAGAAATGATTCAGGAAAAAGACCGCAAGGTGGAAGAAATCAGTCAGCTGTTTGGACGTGTTACTCAGATGGTCAACAGTTCTAACGTGCCTTCAAGTACAGTTTTGATTTCTTTGAAAGAACTTGTTCAGAATGCCGAAATCGTCAATGGCGAATACCGTGCATTAAAGGAAAAGCTGGATACGGCTCGTGCAGATGAAGAACGCGCTAGAAAACAGCTGCTTAAGCTTCAGCTGATCATGAATGAAATGCAGGTCAAGATTCGCAAAAACAAATTGCCTAACATTTCAGGAAAATATCATGATGACCTTGAAAAGGCGTATGGGTATGTCAACAGTGTTGAAGAACTTCTGAAAACAACTCCGCTTGAAATTCAGCTTTTGAATTCTACGCTTTCTGAAGCGATTGATTATATCTATAAGCTGTATAACAATGTCAACAACATTGTTGGTATGGCTATCATGGTTGAAAATACGATTGTTTTTGGCAACAAGTATCGCTCAACTTACCCTGATATTGATTCAGAATTGACACGTGCTGAGCTTTGTTTCAGAAATGGTGAATACACACAGGCATTGACCATTGCAATCAGCACAATTGAAAAAATCTTCCCTGATACTTATGAAAAACTGATTAAGGAGAATTCGACAAGTGCAGCATAACAGAGTGTATTTGGATTATGCCAGCACAACACCAGTTTCGCCTGAAGTTCTAAAGGCCTATAAAGGCCTTTTAGATGTCTGGTTTGTGAACAGTGAATCTTTGTATCAGGAAGGGGCACAGCTTCATCAGCTGATGGAAAAGAGCCGTCTGCAGACGGCTTCGCTTCTGAATGTCAGAGCGAATGAGATTATTTTTACCAGTGGTGCAAGTGAAGCAAGTTCACTTGCAATCAAAGGTGTTGCTTTTCGTCATCTTGAAAAGAAAGGGCATTTGATCACTTCAAGCGTTGAACATTCCAGTGTAACGAATTGTTTTAGACAGCTGGAAGAGCTAGGATTTGAAGTGAGCTGGCTAAGTGTTGATTCCTCTGGGAAAATATCATTGGAAGAGCTGAAAAAGGAACTTCGTCCAGATACGATTTTGGTTTCGGTGATGATGGTCAACAATGAAGTGGGTGCCATTCAGCCAATCGATGACATCAAAACGTATGTAAAGAAACATTCGCATGCTTTTTTGCATGTTGATTGTGTTCAGGCTTTAGGAAAAATTCCAGTGGATTTGAAAGACATTGACATGGCTAGCTTTTCAGCACATAAGATTCATGGCTTGAAAGGATCAGGTGTGCTTTTCTGTCGTCAGCATGTCGATTTAATGCCTTTGATTTGCGGCGGTCAGCAGGAATTTGGCCGTCGTGGAGGAACAGAAAATGCGTTGGTGAATATCATGTTTGCCAAAACATTGAGACTTGCACTAGAAAGTCAGAAGAAGGGCTATGAACACGCAAAGATGCTGAATGATATCTGTGTTGAAGAACTTTCAAAGATGCCTGAAATCGAACTGAATTCAACTTCAGACGGTTTGCCTCACATCTTGAATTTTTCCTGCAGAACGATGCTTTCTGAAGTACTGATGAATGCATTGAATACTCGCGGTTTTTGCATCAGTGCACAAAGTACATGCCATTCAAAATCAAAAGCTCCATCCTTTGTCCTCAAAGCGATGGGATATTCTGATCAGCGTGCATTGTCGAGCATTCGTCTGAGTTTTTCTCATGAAACAACTAAAGAAGAAGTACTTCAGTTTATTGAAACGTTAAAGGAGTGTACAGAAAAATATGGAACTCGTTTATGATCATATTCTTGTTCGCTATGGCGAATTATCAACAAAAGGAAAAAATCGTAAAGATTTTATCCGCCGTCTGACTTCTAATATGAAGCAGGCACTTTCGGGCTTTGAAAGATTGTCTTTTGAACAGACTTTTGACAGGATTTATGTTCATCTTCATGGAACACCGTTTGATGAAGTTTCTCCAATTTTAAAAGAAGTGTTTGGCATCAGCAGTTTTTCACCGGCATTAAAGGTAGAAAGTGACCTTGAAACGATTAAGGAAGCTGCATTGAATGTTGTTATTCATTCTGAAGGAAAGACATTCAAAATGGAAACTCGCCGTCATGACAAAAAGTTTCCATTTAGAAGTGATGACATCAATCGCGCATGTGCAGGACGAATTTTAGCTAACACTGAATGGAAAGTGGATGTTCACAAGCCTGATCTTCATCTGAAGGTTGAAGTACGTGAAAAGGCAACTTATATCATGCCATTTGTAGTACAAGGTGCAGGAGGATATCCGACTGGAATTGGCGGAAAAGCGATGCTTCTACTTTCAGGGGGGATTGATTCTCCGGTGGCAGGTTATCTGACTATGAAGCGCGGCATTGAAATTGAAGCAGTTCATTTTTCAAGTCCTCCTTATACATCAGATCTTGCCAAAGGCAAAGTATTGGATCTGGCTTCTCAGATTTCAGTTTATCAGGGGCAGATCAAGGTTCATGTTGTCCCATTCACTGATTTGCAGCTGGCCATCTATAAAAACTGTTCTGAAAGCTATGCAATCACCATCATGCGTCGTATGATGGTCAGAATTGCTGATCGTTTGGCTCAAAGAAGAAACTGCATGGCTCTTGTTACAGGAGAGAGTGTTGGTCAGGTTGCATCTCAGACACTTAATTCGATGCAGACGATCAATGAAGTTACTTGCATGCCGATTTTACGTCCAGTGGTTACCTATGACAAGCTTGAAATTATTGATGTGGCAAAGAAAATCAATACCTATGAAACATCAATTCTTCCTTATGAAGACTGCTGTACAATTTTTACACCTAAAAATCCTGTTACTAAGCCAACAGTGAAGAAAGCAATCGAATTAGAAAGTCATTTTGATTTTGAACCTTTGATTGAAGAATGCCTAAGCAATATTGAAACTGTTGTCATGACTGTGAAAAAACAAGAAGAAGATCTGTTTTAGATCTTCTTTTTTTGTCCATATTAACACTGAGGTGATGATATGGAACGTAAAGAATTGAGAAGAACAAGAATGGATGACATTTCCAAGAAGTTTGCCGATACTGAACTTGCCTTTGAATATGAACTTGGTGTTGAGTATCAAGAGAAATTAATGCAACGCCATGAACAGCTAAAAAAACAGCAGCAAGCCAAACAAAAAGAAACTCCTCATCAGCAGTGATGAGGAGATTTTTTAGCGTTTACGGATTTCAATGCCGATTTTGCGCTGTACTTTAGAGAGTTTTCTGGATGCAATTCTTCTTGCCTTCATAGCACCTTCTTCAAGAACAGCTTCAATCTGTCCAGAAGCAAGAACTTCTTTATAGGCACTTTGGATGCGTGCAAGTTCTGCACAGACAACTTCTGCAACAGCTTTCTTGAATTCGCCATAGCCGCAGTTTTCAAACTGTTTGACAAGCTCTTCAATCGAAACTCCGCTTAGACTTGAATGAATCTGAAGCAGATTAGAAATTCCAGGCTGATTGACAGGGTCAAACTGTACTTTTGCCAGTGAATCGGTCACTGCTGACATGATTTTCTTACGCGCTACATTCAAATCATCCAGAAGATAGATGCATCCTTTGTCGCCATGGTCGCTTTTTGACATTTTCTTGGTTGGCTCGCTCAGTGACATAATACGTGCACCTACCTTTGGTACCAGCGGTTCAGGCACTTTGAAGGTATCGCCATATTTGTGATTGAAACGAATGGCAGTATCACGGCATAGTTCTACATGCTGTTTCTGGTCTTCACCAACAGGCACATAATCTGCATCATACATCAGAATATCAGCACTCATGAGTGTAGGGTAAGTGTACAGACCAGCGGTCAGATTGGTTTCTCCTTTGGCCTGCTTGTCTTTGAACTGCGTCATACGGTTGAGTTCACCCATGTACGTGTTGCATGACATGATAAAACCAAGCTGTGCATGCTCTAAAACATCTGTCTGTAAGAAGATGGTTGCTTTTTGCGGGTCTAAACCGCAGGCAAGATACAGAGCGACTGCATCTCTTAGATTCTTTTTCAGTTCCTGGGGATCCTGATAGACAGTAATGCAGTGAAGATTTGCGATGAAGGCGATCATTTCGTATTCATCCTGATAGGCTACAAAGTTCTTCAAAGCACCGATGTAATTTCCAAGTGTCAATTGACCTGTTGGTTTAATTCCGCTGAGCATTCTTTTCATAAGTTTTCCTCCTGATTCAAAAAGAAAAACGTCCCAATGCTGGGACGCTGTAAACGTGGTACCACCCGACTTATTCAAATAAATGAATCACTTTCGGGATAACGGTTTTCGCCGGGGAATGACTTTTGCCATCCCAACTCCAAAGACCCACTTCTCAATGTGAACCGCTGCAGTTTTCACCGTCCACTGCATCTCTTAAGTCAGTTTCACAAGATACTTTTTCTTTTTCTTAGCTTTGAGTCTATTTAATCACTTTTTCTTGCAGGAATCAAGTAAAGAAAATTTTGAAAGTGATTTTGTGATGAAGTTCTGACTTTGAATTTAACAAAAAGAATGATATACTGATGAAGGTGATAATCATGATCGTTGTATATACATCTCCAGGCTGTGCATCGTGCCGTAAAGTGAAAGCCTGGCTGAAAGACAGAAATTTAAATTATCTTGAAAAAAATATTTTTAAAACGATTTTGAATGAAAAAGAAATCAAGCATCTCTTATCACGCTGTGAAAATGGGACTGAAGATTTGATTTCAAAGCGTTCTAAGATTGTGCAGGAGCTGAATGTAGATATGGAAGAGATGAGTATGAATGAACTTGTTGAATTCATTCAGAAAAATCCTTCTGTCTTAAAGTGTCCTATCATTTTGAATGAACGTGTTTTTCAAGTCGGTTATGATCAGGAAGAAATTGATGCATTTGTACCTGCTGAGCTGCGAAGAATTGCGCTTGGTTCGTGCAATTCTGCCTGCCCTAATTACAATGGATGCGGCAAATGCCGTGAAGAACTGCATTAAAAAGCACGAATGTGCTTTTTTCTCATCTTTGAAAAGGAGGAGTACAATGAAAATACTGGTTGGTTTATCGGGTGGTGTTGATTCTGCTGTTGCTGCTTATCTGTTAAAAGAACAGGGACATGATGTAACCTGCTGTTTCATGCGCAACTGGGACAGTGCCGCCAACAATGATACATTGGGAAATCCAACTCTCAATCAGGATGTTTGTCCGCAGGAAATGGACTACAATGATGCAAAGAAGGTTTCGGATGCATTGGGACTTGAACTTTTGCGCATTGATTTCATCAAGGAATACTGGGACTATGTATTCTCCAGTTTTATTGATGAATACAAAAAAGGAAGAACTCCAAACCCCGATATTCTATGCAACAAATACATTAAGTTTTCAAGCTTTATGGATTTTGCGAAACAGAATGGTTTTGACTGGGTCGCTACAGGACATTATGCACGTGTTGAACATCGTCAAAATGAATCCGTTATGCTCAAGGCAAAGGATCTCAACAAAGATCAGAGCTATTTCTTGTGTCAGATTTCAAAAGAAGCGCTTGCACATACTTTGTTTCCACTAGGTGAAGTGACTAAGCCAGAAGTTAGAAAGATTGCACATGAACTCAATCTTCCGATTGCAGACAAGAAGGATTCTACAGGAATCTGCTTTATTGGTGAACGTGATTTCCGTGAATTTTTGAAGAATTACCTTCCTGCTAAATCTGGAAATGTCATTGATGTAACAACTGGCAAAGTTTTGAAGCAGCATGAAGGGGTGCTGTATTATACCATTGGACAGCGTAAGGGATTAGATATTGGTGGACCTGGAGGGCCATGGTTTGTAGTAGGAAAAAATGTTGAGACCAATGAACTGTATGTTGCACCGCAGTCTTGCGATGATCTTCTTTACTCTGATGCCTGTCTTGTTGAAGGAATCAACTGGCTGATTGATATTGAAGATGAAATGGACTGCATGGCAAAATTCAGATATCGTCAGAAAGACAATCCAGTTCATCTTAAGAAATTGAATGAGACAACAGTACTATGTACGTATCCTCAAAAAGTCGGTGCTGTGACATGTGGACAGGAAGCTGTTTTCTATGATGGTGATGTCTGCCTTGGAGGCGGTGTCATTGAGCAGGTGTTCTTAAAGTCAAAAGATCTCAATGAATGCATCAAAGAAAAGCTGAAAGAGGCAAGACATGTCTAAACGTCAAAGTTTAATTCTTTGTCTTCTCTATTTTGCAGGATATTTGATTTGTTTTCCTGCAGTTGAAAGCATACTGCTTCAACTGCTAAGTCCTGCCTATTCGTATCGAATATTGAATGCTTTTGAATGGGGGTTTTATCTTGCATTTCCATTTGTGATGGTCAAATCTGTGTGGCCTTGGCTCAAAAGAGAAATTTATCTATTTTTAGACACGCCATTGAAGCATTTGATGACTCTTGTTAAAACCTATGGTCTAATGATGCTTTCTTCCATTGCATTGAATTTAGTTTTGCTTCTGGTATTCGAACTTGAAAATTCTGGGAATCAGAATTCTTTGATTGAATTGTATTCAGTGCAGCCTTTTAAAGTGCTGTACGCATCGCTGATTTTTGCTCCGATTGTAGAGGAACTGGTGTTTCGCGGGGCTTTGTTTTCCGGGTTAAGAAAAAATCATAAAGTGCTTGGGATTTTGTTTTCTTCGTTTGCCTTTGGTTTTCTTCATGTCTATCAATCCCTGTTTACAGGTGATTTCAAAGATCTGCTGTTTCTTTTCAGTTACGCACTTTTAGGAAGCTTTATGTGCAGAGCTTATGAGAAAACAGGAAGCATTGCCGGCGCTATGTCGCTGCATTTCATTAATAATCTGGTTTCTGTCATTGTTACATTTATGTTGTAAGGCAAGGAGGTGTGCTCATGGCTGATACGATTGTCTGCCGTTTTGTGTCGATGATCTTTCATTCTGATGCAACCTCTTTTTCTGTGGGAAGATTTCAGCTGTTTGAAGTGGAAGAACGACAAATTATTGTGACAGGATATTATCCTCACCTGGAAAGTGATACTTTGTACCGCTGTACTGGAGAATATGTTGAGCATCCTCGTTATGGCATGCAGTTCAAAACTGAAAAGGTCGAACGAGTTTTGGCTTCGGATGAAGACTCTTTGATTCGTTTTCTTTCTGGTCCTCTTTTTCCAGGAATTGGGAAGAAATTTGCAGCTACCATGGTGCAAGTGCTGGGGAATGATCTTTTGGATCAGATTAAAGAGAATGCTAGTGTCCTTGATTTGATTCCAAAAATGACAGAGAAAAGGAAAAAATCGATTCTTGATGGTCTGAAAGCATCAGAAAATCAGCTTGAAAAAACGATTTCTTTTTTGAGCAGTCACGGATTAGGGATACGAAACATTATGCGTTTAGATCGCATCTATGGTGAAAAAGCACTGGAAATCATTACAGCCAATCCATATCGCATGATTGATGAAGTGGACGGAATTGGGTTTCAAACAGCAGACAAATTAGCAATATCACTTGGATTTGATGAACACGAGCCAGTCCGTATTGAAGCTTGTCTTGTTTCTGTTGTCATGGAAATGTGCATGACAAGCGGGGACAGTTACGTAAGTTATGAAGCTGTTCGTCCTGCATTAGAAAAAAAACTGGGCTTTAGCGTTGAAGAATTTGATGAAATTCTTTTTTCTACCTTAAGCAGAGGCCTTCTTGAGCATGAAGAGGGTCGTATCTATCATCATTCTCAGATGAATGCAGAACGTCAAATTGCACTTTTTACTTCAACCTTTCCACTGGTTCCTTTAGAACCATATGATCCAGTGCAGTACATGCAAGAGCTTTCGCTGTTTCAAGACAGCATTGCGATTCATTATGATCAGAAACAGATTGAGGCTATTGACAGTTTTTTTGATCATGATTTGACAATTTTAACTGGCGGTCCTGGAACAGGCAAAACTACAGTCGTACGTGGAATGGTCAATTTGTTTCGTCAGCTTTACCCAGATCGAATGATTGCCTGCTGTGCCCCAACAGGAAGAGCTGCCAAGCGTCTTGCAGAACTGACAAAAGTAGAATGTCAGACAATTCATTCACCTTTGAAATGGGATCTTGAAACCAATAGTTTTGGCATCAATGAAGAAACGCCCTTGTCTTTGGATTGTCTGATCATTGATGAGTTTTCCATGGTGGATGCTTACTTGTTTGCAGCACTGTGCAAAGCTTCTTCGCAGATTAAAAAAATCGTCATCATTGGGGATGAAAATCAGCTTCCATCTGTTGGACCAGGCTGTGTATTGAAAGATTTGATTGACAGTACTTTATTTCCTGTCATTCGCTTGCAGACTATTTTTCGTCAAAAGGAGGGCAGTGATGTGATTTCACTGGCCCATGCGATTCAAAAAAGAAATGTTGATGAATTAAAATACAGCGGTGACGTTGCCTTTTTTGAATGCAGTCAATATGACGTTAAACAGCTGGTCATTCAAATCGTGCAATCTGCACTCGACAAAGGTTATCAATTAAGTGACATACAGCTTTTGGCCTGCAAGTACTCTGGCGTAGCTGGCATTGATCGCTTGAACAATGCGCTTCAGGAATGTTTTAATCCTTATGACCCTTTAAAAAAACAATGGAAAGTCGGACATCGAGTTTTCCGCGAAAACGACAAAATTCTTCAGCTAAAAAATCAGGTGGATGATGACATCTACAATGGAGATATTGGCTTGCTGGTAGAAGTCATTGAACCTGAAGAAGACTTTCGCCATCAGGCGCGTCTCATCGTGGATTTTGATGGCAATTTTGTTGAATACACTTCAGAAACTTTTTCAAACATGACACATGCCTATTGCATTTCTGTTCATAAATCACAAGGCTCTGAATATCCAATCGTGATTCTTCCTATTGTCAATGAAGCTTCTTTTATGCTTCAGAGGCGTCTAATCTATACTGCAGTTTCTCGCGCTAAGAAATCATTGGTTCTGCTTGGCAGTCGTGAACTGTTTGAAAAAGCAGTGCTGAAAGAGGAAAAAACTCTTCGTCATACAACGCTATGTGAACGCATGATTAAGATGAACAAAGAACGTATATTTCCAATGGATTGACTCATACTAAAGCTGTAAGGAGTGATCATTGTGAAAAGTTGTCTTGTCGGCATGATGGCCGGACTGTTTTTTGGGATGGCATTGGCCCATAGCTATGAAGATGAGATTGATGATGCCTGCTATAGAGCCAATCGTACAAAAAAGAAAGTCATGAGAAAACTTCATGAGCTTGGTGAATAACCCTGAAAAGGGTTATTTCTTTTCATGAAACAAAAAGAATTGATTTCTCTTCTGATTCTCAGTTCTTTTTTGTATGTGAGCGTTCTGCTTTTCAAAGAACTTGACATTTTTCAGCTCATCATTCCGATTTTTGATTTGTTTTACAATGTGCTGGTTGCATTGTGTTTTGTTTTGGTGTTTGAACCTGTCATTGAAAAAATACCTCTTAAAAATAGAACATTTCGATGTACCATTGTTTATTTGTTTTTGTTTGCTGTGATTCTTTTTATTGGCGGCTTGCTGGTGCCTGTTGTTTTGAATCAAAAAGATCATTTAAAAGAGCTGTTTCAAATGGTTGTGAAGATGAGCCGAAGTCAGAGCGAACAGGTGTTTTCTTATGAGTCCGCCATTATGTCAACGTTTCAGATGATTCAAGGAGTTTCTGATCTTGTCTTGTCCTATCTTTTGGCTTATTTCATTTCGATGGAAACACCTGTGATTCAATCCTATCTAACAAAGTGGGATTTTGCTTGTCGATTTTTTGAATTTTATGAAGAATTTAAAGAAATCGTGTTTCGTTATTTGAAGGCTTTGGTAATGGATGTGAGTGTTTTATTTTTTGCTCAGCTGATTGTGCTTCATCTGTTTGGTGTTTCTTATGCAGTTTCACTTTCTTTGGGACTTGCGTTATTGAATATCATTCCATATTTTGGATCATTGATAGGACAGCTCTTGATTTTTTTTGTTGATTATCTTGTGTATGGAAGATTTAGATTTTTAATGATTCTTTGCGTTTTTCTTGTTCAGCAACTTGAATCCAATGCATTACAGCCTGTTCTTTATGGGAAAATGATGAACATTCGTCCTTTGTATATGTTTGTCAGTATCTTGTTTTTTGGTAAATTGATAGGATTGACAGGTGTTCTTTTTGCCCCGGTGTTTGCAGTTGCAATACAGTTTGTTCTGCAGAAGATGTTTCAAAAAAATATCATTCAAGATCAATGAAAACGATTGTATCTTTCTTGGTTGTTCAGTATAATTCTTTTTTAGATGAAAGCAGGGCTGAGCAATGGAAAAGATGAGGGAAGAAACTAAATCAATTTATTTACTTTTTACTCAGACATATACTTTTTCTGCACTTTTAATACGTAGCTTTGGAAAAGTAAAATACAATCACTGTGCAATAGCGATGGATAAAGAACTTAATCAGCTTTATTCTTTTGCGCGTCCTCAGCAGCATGGCTTGTTTCTTGGAAAACTGGTCAAAGAAACAAAAGACCGCTATACAAGAAATGATACTGTTTCTGTACCTTGTGCCTTGGTTGAAATACCTTTGTCCAGTTCACAATATGCTTTGATTCAAAAACGCATCCAAGAAATAGAACTGGATAAGGAATATATGTACAACTTCATGTCTGTTTTGACTTATCCTATCAGCGGAGGATTTCAGGTGTACAAATCCTACAGCTGTGTTGAATTTACTGCATCTTTGATGCAGCTGATTGATTCAAGTCTGACTCAGCCTGCTTACAGCTATACTCCAGATGAACTGTTGAAGCGATATCTAGATTTTTTGGTGTATCATGGTGATTTAAGAGAGTACATGTCACTGAAGCGCAGAGATGAACATTATTATGCAGCAATGACACTATCTTTGATTTGTTTGAATGTTTATGGCATTTATAAAATTATTAAGCGCTGTGCTTTTTCAATCCTGCTTCATTTTCTTTGATCCACAAGTGTGGATTTTTTCTTTTTTTTAAAAGTGCTTCATCTTTTACAAACTTGTGCTATACTAACTAAGTAGTAAACAAGGGAGGAAAAGGAAAATGAAAAAATTGTTTGCTTTACTTTTGAGTGCTGTGATGGTACTTTCCATGGCTGCATGTTCATCTGAACCTAAGGTTGATGAAAATGTAGATGAAAATGGAAATCAGATCGTTGAAGAACTCAATATTGCGTTTGTTCCAAGTAAGGATGCTGCTGACATTCTGGCTGCTGCAGAACCTCTGAAGACAATTCTGAAGGATGAATTGCTTGAACGTGGTTTCAATGTTTCTACTATCAATATCGAAGTTGGAAACAATTACGAAGTAGTAGGTGAAGGTTTGGCTGCTGGTTCAATCGACTTAGGCTTTATCCCAGCTGGTAACTATGTTACTGCTCATGACACTTATCCTGAAGATGTCAATCTGCTTCTGGTCAGCTCACGCGCTGCTGTTTCTGTTGACATTGAATCTCCATCTAAGGGTGCTGACTGGAAAGACTGGAACGATGTTGTTGTTACAGACTCTACTGAAGTAGCTGGTGGATACCGTTCACTGGTTTATGTCAATGTTGGTACTGAAAAGGGTGCTGAACTGTATCAGAAATCTGTTGATGGAACAATCACTTGGGAAGATGTTAGAACTGCAACTGTAGCTTCTGGTTCTGCTACGTCTGGTGCATCTTTCAAATATCCAAGTGCTTGGCTGAACAACAATTTCGGTGAAGAAGCTGGAAAGACAATCACTTTGGCTGATGTTGAAAACGTGATCCCTGATGGAAACTATGCCGGTAATATGGAACTTTTGCTGCAGGGCAACTGTGACATTACTTTCGGTTATGCAGATGTTCGTAAGGATGCTGCATCTACTGATGCATTGAATGCTTTGAAGGCTGAAGGTTTCTATGCTGAGTATGAAACAATTTTTGATCTGGTTAAGGTTATCGGTGTTTCTGACATGATCATGAATGATACAATTTCTTATGGTTCTGATGAAAAACTGACTGATGAATTCCTGACTGCTATCCAGGAATCTTTCCTTGATTTGATTCAGACTGAAGAAGGCAAGGCTTGTGTTGCTCCATACAGCCACACTGGCTATGTTCTGGGAACAGATGATCAGTATGACGGTTTCCGTGCTGTAACTGCACTGTTTGCTGAATAATTGCTTTAAGTCAAGAGGGAGCAGGATTCTGCTCTCTCTTTTTTCAAATTGAAAGGGGTTCACTATGATTGAATTTAGTCATGTATCAAAAGTCTATCCAAATGGTGTTAAAGCCATGGATGATGTGAATTTGAAAATTGAGCAGGGTGAATTTGTCGGCATCATTGGACTTTCTGGTGCAGGGAAATCCGCTTTGATCCGTACAGTCAATAAAATGATTGATACTACAGAGGGTACATTAACAGTTAATGGTATTGATGTGTCTAAACTGAAGGGGAAAGAGTTAAGAAAATTCAGAAGGAAAATAGGAATGGTTTTCCAGTCCTTTAATCTTGTGACACGCACATCTGTCATCAACAATGTTCTTTCTGCAAAGGTTGCAGACATGTCGCTTTTGCGTACACTGTTTGGACTGTATTCAAAGAAAGATAAAATTGAAGCCCTTGAAGCACTGGATAAAGTAGGTATTCTTGACAAGGCATATACACGTGCTGATCAGCTTTCAGGCGGTCAGATGCAGCGTGTAGCGTTGGCAAGAACATTAGCACAGAATCCGGAAATCATTCTTGCGGATGAGCCTGTTGCATCGCTGGATCCAGTGATGGCGGATGTGGTCATGGAAGATTTCAGACGTATTAATCGTGAAATGAACATTACTGTGATTATTAACATTCATCATGTAGATCTGGCTTTGCAGTACACCAATCGCATTATTGGAATTCAGGCAGGCAAGATTGTGTATGATGGACCGGTCAGCGGTGTCAATGATGAAGTGCTGAGAATGATTTATGGGCGTGATTTGAAAGAAGATGAACTGATGAAGGAGAAAAAGGATGCTTAAGGATCTGCTGCATGTTTTTGTACCTGATACTCATACATTAAGCAATGGGAAAAAGGTCAAAGAAAAGTTCAACAGCACGCCTTATATCATCATTGGTCTGATTCTTCTTATTATAGTCTGTGCAATGATCACAGGCGTTGATTTTGCTAAATTCTTTAAGCGTTTTACAAAAGGATGGACTTTTGTTGTTCGTATGCTGAATCCAAAATGGTCTTATTGGGCAACTGCACAGCAGGCGATGATTGACACAATCATTATTTCTTTTGTTGGTTCAGCATTTGGGATGATTTTAGCTCTTCCAATGAGCTTTTATCTTTCTAACAATTTTAAACTGAACAAGACTTACATTGTTGTGCATCGATCAGTGCTTAGTATTTTCAGAACTTTGCCAACATTGGTTTACGCACTGCTACTGTCACTGGTTATTGGCTATGGAACAACATCTGGTACGCTTGCGACAGCTATTTTCACTTATACAGTTGCAGTAAAAATGTTATATGAACACATTGAAACCGTGAATATGGGGGCTTATGAAGCACTTGAATCAACCGGTGCATCTCGTGCAAAATGCATGATCAAAGCGATTTGGCCTCAGATCAAAGGTTTTTACTGGTCAACTGTTTTGTATTGCTTTGAAATGAACATTCGCTCTGCTGCGATTTTAGGGTATGTTGGAGCAGGTGGAATTGGTGTGAAACTGAATGATACGATTGCCAACATGGATTATGAGCGTACAGGACTGCTTGTTCTTGTGCTTATTGTGGTCGTTGTGGTGGTTGAAACAATTTCTCGTGAGCTTAGAAAGAAGCTGGTGAATGGATGATGAGTACAAAGAAATTAACTGTGGGACAGCAGTATGAAAAATATCCGAATTCGCTTCCTTTTTTCCTGTGTCTTTTTGCAGGGATTGTTGTTCTGTATCTTTTGTCAAGCTATATCTGCACATTCAAAGGATTGAGTGACATGGGCTTTGTTCTGGCTAAAAATGCTGTATCTGGTATTTTGGCTCCAAATGTTGACAAGCTGTTTTCACTGGATGAAAGCTGTGTTCCATATCTTCTGGTTGAAACCTTTGCGATTGCATTTTTAGGAACACTGGTTGGTGCTGTACTGGCTTTGCCGTTTGCATTCTTTTCATCAAGAAATGTAACCAACAGCACTTGTGCTTATATTGGATTAACGATTATTTCGATTCTTCGTGGTTTTCCAACAGTACTTTATGGAATCATTTTTGTTAAAATTGTTGGTACTGGTCCTTTTGCTGGGGTGCTGACGATGTCGATTTCTTCCATGGGGATGCTGACTAAACTTTTGATCGAAGCAATTGAAGACGTAGACAAAGGAGTGATTGAGGCATTGGATGCATCAGGATGCACGACGTTCCAAAAAGTTCGATATGGGATCATCCCTCAGCTTTCTTCCAACATTCTATCTACAATCATCTATCGATTGGATATCAATGTGAAAAATGCTACTGTCTTAGGTCTGTGTGCAGCAGGCGGAATTGGTGCAGAATTGATTTTCTCCATTAATGGACGCAGATGGCACGACTGCGGTGCATATCTGTTAGGGCTGGTTATTCTTGTGTTAGGTCTTGAATTCATTTCAACAAAAATCAGAAAAAAACTGGCAACGGGTGAATAATAGAAATCTCGGGAAACCGAGATTTTCTTTTGTTGCATTCATTTAAAAAATGTGCTAACATCTACTAGTAAATCGTAATGGATGATGAGTAATTGAAATGAAGTTTTTAGAGACAGGATGGCTGGTGTAAATCCTGAACTGAATTCAATGAAGCTGCTTCCATAGAGTGACTAATCCTCACCGTGACTTCGCGTTAAGAAGAGAATTAAGGTGCATATCGCAAGATATGAAGATGGATGGTACCGCGTAACAAATACGTTCCTTCAATTGAAGGAACTTTTTTATTGAGGAGGAAATGAAATGAAAAATCTTACAGGCAATCAGGTTCGACAGATGTTTCTGGATTATTTTGCATCCAAGGGTCATATGATTGAACCAGGTGCATCTCTTGTTCCGCACAATGACCCAACTTTGCTTTGGATCAATGCTGGTGTAGCTGCACTGAAAAAATATTTTGACGGTTCTGAAAAGCCAAGATGTAACCGTATCTGCAATGCTCAGAAGAGCATCCGTACCAATGACATTGAAAATGTTGGGAAGACTGCCCGGCATCACACTTTCTTTGAAATGCTGGGGAATTTCTCTATTGGAGACTATTTCAAAGAAGAAGCTCTGCAGTATGCATGGGAATTTCTGACAAGCCCTGAATGGATTGGGTTCGACAAGAATCGCATGTATGTCACGGTTTATCCAGATGATGAAGTAGCTTATAACACTTGGGTGAACAAGTGCGGAATTGACCCAAGCCATATTTTAAAGACGCCAAACAATTTCTGGGAAATTGGTGAAGGACCTGGCGGACCGGACAGTGAAATCTTCTATGACCGTGGTCCAGAATATGATCCAGAAGGTTTAGGTGAACGTGCTTTCTTTGAAGAACTTGAAAATGACCGTTACATTGAAGTATGGAATGTCGTATTCTCTCAGTATGACTGCAAGCCTGGTGAACTTGACCGCAAGGATTACAAAGAACTACCTCAGAAAAACATTGATACAGGAATGGGGCTTGAACGCTTGACTTGTCTGATTCAGGGCGGTGAAACCAATTTCGATACTGATTTGTTTCTGCCAGTGATTCGTGCTACTGAAAAAATGGCGAAGCACCCTTATGGCGGTGAGTACAAGATGGCTTATCGTGTCATTGCTGACCACATTCGTACCGTGACTTTTGCACTGGCTGACGGTGCAAACTTCTCAAACGAAGGACGCGGATATGTGTTAAGACGTGTTTTGAGACGTGCTGTTCGTTATGGCATCAAATTAAACATTGAAGGTGCTTTCATGTACAAACTGGTAGAAATCGTGGCAGAAAATATGAAAGATTTCTATCCATATGTTACTGAAAAAGTGGGTTTGATTTCCCGTTTGGTTAAAAATGAAGAAGATACATTCCACTCTACACTGGCAAATGGTGAAAAACTTTTGATGAATGCTTTGTCTGAAGCTGAAAACAAGGTACTTGATGGAGCAGTGATGTTCAAGCTGTATGATACATATGGATTCCCTAAGGAACTGACTGCTGAAATCGCTGAAGAACGCGGCTTTACAGTGGATCTGGATGGATTCAATGCAGAAATGCAGAAGCAGCGTGAAAGAGCACGTGCTGCGCGTGAAGATGAACAGTCCATGTCTTCACAGTCAGCTGATTTGATGGATTTTGAGGAACAGTCTGACTTCCTTGGCTATGAAACTCATGAAATGAAGGCGAAAGTACTTGCTTGCTTCAAAAATGGTGTTCGTGTTTCTTCGATTGAAGATGAAGGGGATATCATTCTTTCACAGACCGCATTCTATGCTGAAAGCGGCGGTCAGATTGCTGATACGGGTGTACTTTCAAATGAAGGCGTTAAGGCTGATGTTGTGGATGTCAAAAAAGCTCCTCATAAACAGCATTTGCATCACATTAAGGTAACTGCTGGTGCTGTAAGTGAAGGCGATGAACTTTTTGGTCAGATTGATTCTGCGCGCCGTGTTCGTATTATGGGCAATCACTCATCGCTGCATCTTTTGCAGTCTGCATTAAGAGAAATCATTGGTGATCATATTCATCAGGCAGGTTCTTATGCGGGAGATGAGTACGGACGTTTTGACTTCACTCATTTTGAAAAGGTAACTGAAGATCAGCTGCATCAGATTGAAGAAAGAGTCAATCAGATGATCATGTCCAACAATCCTGTTGTGACTCAGGTTCTCTCAATTGAAGATGCAAAACAGACAGGCGCTATTGCACTTTTCGATGAAAAGTATGGAGATTCTGTTCGAGTTGTTTCCATGGGTGAAGTGTCTAAGGAATTCTGTGGTGGTACTCATGTTGCCAACACTCAGGAAATTGGTGTGTTCAAAATTGTTTCTGAAGAATCCATTGGTTCTGGCATTCGTCGTATGACAACAAGAACAAAACTGGCAGCTTATCATGATTTTGTAGAACGTGAAAATACACTTAGAAGCATTTCTGAAATGCTGAAGATGAATTCAATTCTTGGTGTTGAAGATAAAGTGCAGGGTGTCATTGAAGACAATGCTGCACTGCGTAAGGAAATTGCACGATTGAATCAGAAAATGATGATGCTGGAAGCAGATGAAATGGTTCATTCTGCAAAGCACATCAATGGGTTGAATGTGATTATCAAAAAACTTGAAAATGCTGATTCTGGTTCATTAAAGGCACTTGCAGAAACGCTGCGCAACAAGTGTGAAGATTCCTTTGTCCTTTTGGCAAACAATGCCGGCGATAAAGTTGTCTTTGTGGCAGCAGCCTCTAAAGCAGCCATCGCCAAGGGCATCAAAGCTGGGGATATGGTCAAACTGGCAGCTTCAGTGTGCGGAGGCAATGGCGGAGGACGTCCTGATCTGGCACAGTCTGGCGGAAAAGACGCTTCTAAGATCGATGAAGCTATTTCACAAATTGAAGCAAAACTTTAAAAAACTTGTTTCTTTTTACAGTAGCATAGGTTAAAATATCCCTATAGGAGGAAATCAAGATGGCAAAAGATATGACAGAAACTATGGCATTTCGTTCTGATGAACTGAGACGTGACAACATTAAGCAGGTTCTTCGCTTGACCAAAGAAGCGCTTGAAGAGCGTGGGTACAATGCAGTGAATCAGCTGGCTGGCTATCTGATTTCCAATGACCCAGCCTACATCTCATCTCACCGCAATGCCAGAAGCATTATTCAGTCGGTGGAACGCTATGAGATCATTGAAGAGCTGGTACGCTGCTATTTGGAAGAGAAGAAATAATGGAAAGAGTATTAGGGCTTGATCTAGGCAGCCGAACACTTGGCGTTGCTGTTTCTGATCCGCTTGGAATGATCGCAAGAACTGTAGAGACTTTCCGTTTTGAAGAAGATGATTATGATGCTGCTTTAAAACGCACAGGTGATTTGATCAAAGAATATTCCATCAAGCGCATTGTGCTTGGTCTTCCTAAGCACATGAATGGTGATATTGGTATTCGCGGTGAAATCTCAATCCAATTCAAAGCTTCACTTGAAGAAATGTATGGTCTTCCTGTTGAACTTGTTGATGAGCGATTGACAACTGTGGCTGCACAGAAAATGCTGATCAGTGCTGATGTATCCAGAAAAAAACGTAAGAAAGTTGTGGATCAGGTTGCAGCAGTGCAGATTCTGCAGGGATATTTAGACAGACATTAGATAAAAGACGGGAAACCGTCTTTTTCTTTGATGAAAAAGCAAGTGAAATATGATACACTATAAAAGGTAATTTTACCATTGAAGGAGAATTAAACATGATTGATTCAAATAAGATGATTGTAAAGGATGAAAATGGACAGGAAAAAGAAATGGAAATTCTGTTCACTTTTGAAAGTGATGAACTGAATGCACAGTATGTTGTGTTCACAGATCCACAGGATGAAGATGGAGAAGTATTTGCATCACGTTATAACGATGAAGGTGAACTTGAGCCTATCGAAACTGAAGCAGAATGGGAAATGATTGAAGAAGTTGTTGGTGCTTTTTCAGATGAAATGAATGAGTATGAAGAAGAAACAGACGGCAAGTAAGACTGGTTTAAAGGTTCTGCTGTGTCTGATTCTTTTAGCTGCTGTTTGTGCTGGCGGAGTTTTTCTGTTTTATCACTCACAGCTGAGTCCAGTTTCTGAATCTCAGGAAGAGGTTGTTTTTGAAGTTAAAAGCGGAGAATCGCTTAATGCTGTGCTTCCTCGTCTTGAAGAAAGCGGATTGATTAAGAATTCTTTGTGTGCGAAAGTCTACGTTAAATTGAACAAAACTGACTCTTTAGCTGCAGGAAAATTTGTGTTGACACCTTCTATGAGCACTGAAGAAATTATAGAAACTATCACAGATGCTACAAAACTGATTCATGATGACATTACCATTACTTTCATTGAAGGCGAATGGTTAAAGCATATGGCAGAAAAGTTTGAAAGTGATCTTGGAATTGATGCAGATGAGCTTATGACTTTGTGGAATGACAAGGACTATCTGAAATCTTTGATGGGTGACTATCCTTTTTTGACTGAAGAAATCTTTAACGAAGATAGCCGTTATCTTCTTGAGGGCTATTTAATGCCAAACACTTATGCATTTGCAAAAGGATCAGATGCCCAGACAGTAACAAAGAAACTGCTTGATCAAACCTTGAAGGTTTACAACAAGTACAAAGATGAAATTGCACAGCATGAATTAAGTGTTCATGAATTATTTACTTTAGCTTCTATTGTTCAGTACGAAGCCAGTAAAATCGAAGATATGAAAATGATTGCTGGAGTTTTCTATAATCGACTGGATATTGGCATGAAGCTGCAAAGCAGTGTGACTGTCTGCTATGCCATCGACAAGGAGAAAAGTGACAGCTGGAAAAGCTGTGAAGTCAATCCTACATTTGATTCACCTTACAACACTTATATGGTACAGGGGCTTCCTCCAGGGCCAATTCTAAACCCTGGTGCTGATGCGATTGAAGCTGTATTAGCTCCAACTGAAAGTGACTATTACTACTTCATGGCAGATGTTTATGGGGATGGGACAGTATATTACGCTGAAACCTATGCTCAGCATTTGGCACTGGTCAATAAATATTTGAGATAAGGGAGAAGCATATGAAACCAATTCTGATTGGCATTGCTGGAGGCAGTGCATCTGGAAAATCATCGATTGCACAGCGACTGAAGGAAGAATTCAGTTTGACCAATTCTGTTGTGATTATTCGTCAGGATGACTATTATAAAGATCAGACTCATCTGAGCATGGAAGAAAGAGTGAAAACCAATTACGATCACCCATTTGCCTTTGACAACGATCTTTTGATTCAGCATCTTCATGAGCTGATGGAAGGCAGATCTATCGAAAAGCCTATTTATGACTATACGGTTCATAATCGTTCTGAAGTGACAGAAACTGTGAAACCATGCGATGTTATTGTACTGGAAGGTCTGTTTGTCTTAGAAAGCGAAAAGCTGAGAGAACTTCTTGATATGAAGATTTTTGTTGATACAGATGCGGATATTCGTTTTATCCGCCGTATGGTCAGAGATGTCAAGGAAAGAGGCAGATCGCTTGATTCAGTTGTTTCTCAATATACAACCACTGTACGTGTTATGCATGATTTATTTATTGAGCCTTCAAAACGTTATGCAAACCTGATTATTCCTGAAGGCGGACATAACGAAGTTGCAATTGATTTGTTAACGACAAAAATCAATAGCATTATCCATCAGAACGTGGTATAATCTTGTGCGTTAGGAGTGAAACTATGTCAGAAAAGATTTATGTAACTCAAGCTGGTCTTGAAGAATTAAAAAGAGAGTATGAAAATTTAATCCATGTGGTACGTCAGGAAGTCATTGAAGACTTGAGAGCTGCACGCGCACAGGGGGACTTGTCTGAAAACGCTGACTACGATGCAGCACGTGATCGTCAGGCTCAGGTAGAAGCTCGTATTTCTCAGCTGGATGTCATGTTGAAGAATGTTGTCATCATTGGTGAAGGAAGCACACAGACAGTTCAGCTTGGTTCTACATTCACTGTGGAAGAACTGGATACTGGTGATAAGGGTACTTATACAATTGTTGGTTCTGTTGAAGCAGATCCGCTTGCAGGCAAACTGTCCAATGCGACTCCGCTTGCAATTGCAGTTATGGATCATGCAGTTGGCGATGTTGTGACAATTGAATGTGATGAACCATATCAGGTAAAGATTTTAGAACTTCTTACAAAATAAACAATCTGAACAATCAGATTGTTTTTTTTTAGGTTTTGATGTTTTTTGTACAATAATGAAGTGGAGGATATCCTATGAAAACTCTGCTTCTTTTTTGTTTTTGTCTTTTTCTTTGTACTGGGTTGGAATACAGCTGGATTGACATCAATGATTTTTCAAATCAGATGATTCAAGTAGAAGTGAAAGGCCATGTTCAAAAGCCAGCTGTCTATGAAGTAATACGGGGATCTACAATCAGTGATCTTCTCAATCTTGCAGGGCTTTATGAGGATAGTGATCTTAGTACCATTAATCAGACACAGATCCTGCATCATCAAGATGTTTTGACTATTCAGAAAAAATCATCACAGCTGATTCATCTTAATACTGCAACTTTAGCTGAACTTTGTACATTGCCAGGGATCGGTGAAGCAACTGCACAGAAAATCATTGATTATCGCAATCAGCAGCTGTTTCAAACACTTGAAGATCTTATGAATGTCAAAGGCATAGGGAGTAAAAAATTTGAAAATCTTCGAGGTAAAATCGCTCTATGAAAGATTTTTTCTGGCTGTTTTTGTTTGTCTTTTTTCTTCAGGAGTATTCTTTTGCTGTTCAGTTGATTGTCTGTGTGGCTGTAGCTGGTCTACTTGTCTGTAAGAGAAAAGGCTCTTTGGTTTTGTTGCTTGCTGTGCTTATAATACGTCCTGTGTGTCAGAGTGATTTTCCTGAAGTGGAACTCCTCAAAGGCAAAGTAGTTCAGCTTTTTGAACAATCTTTTTTAATGCAGACTTCTTATGGAGATGTTCTTGTGGTTACTGAAAATAAGCCCATGCTGGATACTGTCGTTGAAGTCAAAGGTGATTTTCGACAGGTTGATGCTTCTCCTCATTTTTTTGAGTCAGAAAGCAGGGCAGATGTACTCGTTTATCCTGAGACAATCACTATCGTTGAACAAAAGAACACACTGCGATACTGGGTGCAGCATAAAATCCTTGAACTAGAAGACGTACATGATCAATCAATGATGATGAAAGTTTTGCTTCGCTGTTCAAGCAATGATGTGGATGGATATCTTTCAACGATTCAGCTTTCATTTGTACTCTATTTCTTTTCTTTTTTACTTCGTACCTTTTTTAATGAAACAGCAGTGAACCGGATCAAGATAATGCTTGTCATTTTGCTGAGTACATTATGGAATTGTCATTGGACCGGATTTCGGATACTGTATTTCAAAGGAGTAAAAAAAACAAAACTGACATTCTATGAATCATTAGGTTTATATTGCGTCTTTATGTTTCTTATTGATCCAAAATATACTTTCTCTTCATCTTTTTGGTTTAGTCTATTGATTCGTCTTTCCCTGAAATCGTTTGAACATCATCGTTTAGCGGTATCTGGACTCTTATCATGGCTCAGATGTGTTTTCGAGCTTCTTTTGATGTTGTTGAAATATGCTGTATGCCTGTGATTCAGATGTTTTCAGTGATTTCGATGATGCTGTGTACTTTAAGACTATTTGTGCCATTTTCACTTACTCAATGGATATTATGGCTTCAGACATTCGATTCTTTGCTTCCTGTTGTTGAACTTCATGGTTCAATTTCACTGATGGGAATCTTGATGCTGCTTTACCTGATTTCATCTCAAAAAAAACAATGGATACTTTCTGTCTGCTCGATTGTAGTCTGCTTTCTGTGCAGTTTTCGATTGTTTCCGCGTGTTATCTTTTTCAATGTTGGGCAGGGAGATTCAATTCTGATTCATTCTCCTTTAGAAAATAGGACAGTGCTGATTGATACTGGACCTCCGTCCAGCTATCTGCAGCTGAGAAATTCTTTGTATGCACAATCGGTTTATGAACTTGATCTTTTGATTCTTTCACACAATGATGCCGATCATAGCGGCAATCTAGAAGCCCTAAAAAAAGATTTTCGTGTCAAAGAAGTCTGGGACAATACGATGAATAAATCATCGTTTGATTCATTATCAATGCTTCAGTTAAATGAAATCTGCGATGAATTCAATGACAATGATCAAAGTCTGATTCTTGCGTTTGCAATGAATGAAATCTCATTTTTATTTAGTGGTGATGCTAGTGCAAGAGTAGAAGAAAAAGCAGCAGAACAACTTAATGAAACTATAGATGTCTGTAAAATCGCACACCATGGTTCAAAAACTTCAACATCCACTAAGTTTCTTGATCAGGTTGGATGTCGTCTTGCCATCATCAGTGCAGGCGTTTCCAATCGCTATGGTCATCCTCACAAGGAAGTGATTGAACGTCTTGAAATCAATGGAAGTACTATTTTGAACACACAGATTCATGGAGATATTCAGATTGTCATGACACGTTTTTTTAATCTTATTACGACAAGTAATCACGAATTTGGTATAATAGGTAAGTAATGAAAGGGGCGCTGTTCGTGAATTATCTTTTGAGCGGAACAGAAAGTTATTTGATTCGAAAGAAACTGAATGAAATCATCAAAGAAACAGTTCATGATGAAACAGAAATGAGTGTTGTGACTTATGATGCATCAGCACCTGATTTTCTGATGTCAATGATGCTTGAAGATGCCTCTACCATTCCATTTTTTACTGAGCGAAAAGTTATTGTTGTAAAGAATTGTACTTTTTTAAGTGCTTCTGGAAGTATTACTGATTCGGATGCAAAACTATTGGAATCTGCCTTAAGCATTCCAAATGAAACGACAGTTCTTGTATTTGTGCTTGAAAAGGACAAACTGGATGCTCGCAAGAAAATTGTAAAGACGTTAAGAAAACTCTGCAGAGAGTTTAAATTTGATGCCCTTGAATCTTCTGAATTCAAAAGTGTACTGAAAAGTAAATTGAAAAGCTATCATATTGAGATAGACAAAGATGCAGTGGATGAACTTGAAGTTCGTCTGGCTGGGTCATTGCTAAAGATGGAGTCTGAACTTGCCAAACTTTCGCTGCTGGAAAAACGAATCAGCAAAGAGGATATAGAACTTTTGATTTCTCGACCTCTTGAAGACAAGGCTTTTGATCTTGTCAACGCAGTCATTTCTGGAAAGATGAAGGAAGCTTTTCGTATCTACAGAGATCTTCAGGTAGCAAAAACAGATCCGATTTTACTGAATACACTTATTGGAAGACAGTTTCATCTCATTCTTCAAGTTAAACTGCTTTCAAAAAGTGGAAAAGCTGAATCAACGATGGCACAGATTCTTGGTGCACACCCTTATTCCATCAAATTGGCTCATCAGAGTTCACGAATGATTTCAACGGCAGTTTTAAAAGAAATTATTAATGATTGTGCTGAATTGGATCAGAAATTCAAATCAGGGACGATTGATCGCCATTTAGGATTTGAACATTTTCTGATTCATACAGTAGGGAGAATGAAACCATGCAAACGTTAAAAGAACTATATAAAATTGGACCTGGACCTTCCAGTTCTCATACTCTGGCTCCTGCCAGAGCTTGTCGTCTTTATTTAGAATCGTTTCCTGAGACAGTTTCAGTTCATGCGATTCTTTATGGCTCATTGTCTTTAACAGGGAAAGGCCATTTTACTGATAAAATCATCATGGATACCTTTGCACCTAGAAAGTGCACTGTTGATTTTAAACTGGATTGGGAACAGCCATTTCCTAATGGATTTACCATTGATGGTTATGATGCTGAAGGGAAATTAACAGGTCATTGGACAGTATATTCAATGGGCGGCGGCAGTATTCTGATTGTTGAAAGGCCTGATCTTGTGATAGCGCAGCCTTATAAAGAAAAGACAATGGGTGAAATCATTGAAGTTTGTCGTAACAATCACTGGAGCTATGTGGATTATGTGTTTCAAAATGAAGATGAATCACTGTATTCCTATCTAAATCAGATATTGACTGCTATGCTTGATAGTGTAAAACGCGGCTTATCAGCTTCTGGTGTACTTCCTGGACGTCTTGGCATTGAACGTTGTGCTAAAAATATGTATTTAAAATCCAAAAGCATTGACAATGACATTGAGGAATTTAAAGTGCGTTTGATGGCTTATGCTTACGCGGCATCGGAAGAAAATGCTGGTAATGGTGAAGTTGTAACTGCACCTACTTTAGGCGCATGCGGTATTCTGGCGGCTTATCTGTACATGATGTACTATGATGAAGGGATTTCACGCCGTAAGCTCATCAATGCTTTAGCTGTTGGAGGCCTGTTTGGAAATGTTATTAAACATAATGCTACGATTTCAGGAGCAGTTGGAGGTTGCCAGGCTGAAATTGGTGCTGCCTGCTGCATGACTGCAGCTGCAGCTGCGTATCTCAATGATTTAAATCTTAAACAGATTGAATATGCTGCTGAGATTGCGATGGAGCATCATCTTGGTTTAACCTGTGATCCAGTCGGAGGCTATGTTATTATCCCTTGCATTGAACGTAATGCAGTTGGTGTTCTTCGTGCTGTGGATGCCATGACACTTTCTAAGTATCTCAGCAAAATCAAAGAAAATGTCGTTAATTTTGATACTGTTGTTAGAACGATGAAATATACAGGTCAGAAACTTCCACTTGAACTTAAAGAAACTTCTTTGGGCGGACTGGCTCAGGAAGTTGTCATCAAAGGAGTGGATCGTCATGCGTAAGGTTGAATTGCTTGCACCTGCTGGTTCATTCGAAGCTTTAAAAGCTGCTGTTATCAGTGGTGCTGATGCTGTGTATTTAGGTGGAATTCGTTTTGGTGCAAGAGCTTTTGCCTCCAATTTTGATGAACAATCATTGATTGAGGCTGTCAAGTATTGTCATTTAAGAGATGTGAAAGTTTATGTCACGGTTAATACATTGGTCTATGAACATGAACTGATTGAATTGAAACAGTATCTTCGCTTTCTCTATAATGCCCATGTGGATGCAGTGATTGTACAGGATTTCGGTGTCTTCCAGATTTTAAAAAATGAATTTCCTGATTTTGAAGTACATTGTTCAACACAAATGCATATTCACAACAAAGCAGGTGTTCAATTCATGAAGAAAATGGGAGCAGGACGAGTTGTGCTTGCTCGCGAGACTCCGATTGAGCTCGTACGTGAATGTACAAAAGAAGGCATTGACATTGAAGTATTTGTGCATGGTGCACTCTGTATGTGCTACAGCGGACAATGTCTTTTCAGCAGCTTCAATGGCGGTCGCAGCGGAAATCGCGGTGAATGTGCTCAGCCTTGTCGTAAAGCGTATCAGCTGATCAATCTGGATACCCATGAAATCATCAAAACACCGGGTGAATATCTACTGAGTCCTAAAGATTTATGGACTTTGGATCATGTAGAGGAGCTGATTGATGCAGGTGTATTAAGTTTTAAAATTGAAGGACGTATGAAACGTCCAGAGTATGTTGCAGAGGTAGTGCGAGTTTATCGCAAAGCTATTGATTCAGTTTTGAATCAAAAGAAATCTCAAGTTGATGAAAACGACCAGATGAGTTTAATGAAGCTGTTCAATCGTAAGACAACTGCAGGACATCTGTTTCATGAAAAAGGCTACAGTCTTTTAAATCCACTGCGTCCAAATCATATGGGAATACCTCTTGGAAAAGTCGTAAAAACTGCAAAAGGAAAAATCACGATTGAACTTTCTCATGATCTGCATCAAAATGATGGAATTCGTATTCTTTCTGCAAAGGGCGATATGGGTCTTTTGGCTGGACGTATTGTCCTTCATGGACGTCTTGTCAATGCTGCAAAATCTAACGACATCATTGAAATTGAAACTTCCTTGCCAATTACATGCAGAAAATATGATCAAGTTGTTTTGACTACAGATCGTCTTCAGTGTGAATCCATCACTGCAAGGCTTCAGCATGAACGTCAGTTTCCTGTTGATATGATTTTTCATGCTGTCGTTGGCGAAAATGCTCAGCTTATTGTAAGTGATGGAAAGCATCGTGTTTCAGTCTGTTCGGAAGAAACTGTGCAGCAGGCTTTAAAACAGCCTGTGACAGAAGAAAAAATCTATGCACAGCTGTCGAAACTCAATGAGACTATTTATTATCTCAATCGTTTTGAAAAAACAGGTGATGACAATCTGTTCATTTCACTCAAAACGATCAATGAAATGAGAAGAAATGCCATACAGCTTTTAAATGAAAGACGCCTAGAGTTTGCTCGTACTCAGATGAACTATCCGGACTCTTCCATGAAGAATGTTCAGAGACTTCCTGAGGTTATTTATGACATTTCCAATGAATCACAGATTTCTGTTTTTGATGATGATACAATGGTTTCATCAAAGCTCAAGCATGATCAAGTTTCTGTCAAGGGATTGCGTGTTGATGAGCATTCTCAAGTGTTGTCTGGTTCATTAGTCATGCACACTCAGATTTCCACATTGAACGCATCAAAAGAAAATCAAATCTGGGTCTGCGATGCAAGTCTGAATGTGACCAATAGTTATGCCATAGAATTTCTGATGGAGCAGGGAGCTGATGGAGTTGTTGCCTCATTAGAAGCGAATGATGAAGCCATTTCTCAAATGATATCTGGCTTTGAACAGCGACATGGATTTACTCCTCAAGTAGGTAAAATGATGTATGGGAAACGTGAACTGATGATCATGAAAGGGTGTCTTGTCAATGCTGCTTTAGGCAATGGACAGAAAACAAAGTGCAGTCTTTGCCGTAGTAACCGCTATGCTCTTGTGAATGAAAAAGGTGATGTATTCCCGCTTTCACAGGATGGATTCTGCCATCCAATTGTCTATGATTCGCAGACCTTGAAAGAAACAGAATTCAGTGATAAAATTTCATTTAGAATACTGCGATTCACTGATGAGTCAGCAAAAGAATGTAAGGAGATTAAGAAGTATTATGAAAGCATTTTTTGAAGAATTTAAGAAGTTTGCTCTAAGAGGCAACGTCATTGACATGGCTATTGGGGTTGTCATTGGGGGAGCATTCTCTAAAATTACAAGTTCCCTTGTCAACGATGTGATTATGCCTCTGTTTGCTACCATGCTGGGCAATGTGAATTTTACTGAATTGTCACTTGTTTTAAAAGAAACTGTTGCTGCAGATGGCACAGTTACACAGGTTACAATGAATTATGGTCAGTTCATCCAAAATATTGTGGACTTTGTTTTGATTGCTTTTGTTTTGTTTTTGGTTATAAAGACAATGAACTCTTTGAAAAAGAAAGAAGAAGAAGCACCTGCACCAGCACCTGAACCTAAGAAATCTGATGAAACCTTGCTTCTGGAAGAAATCAGAGACCTGCTTAAAAAAGAGAATTAATCAATGAAAAAGCCATAAAATGGCTTTTTTCTCTGTTCGAAAGAATCTCTTTTTGATATAATATTTTAATGCAGGAATAGGAGTGAATTTATGTTCTTAAAACGAATCGAAATGCAGGGATTCAAATCGTTTGCGGACAAAGTTGTCATTCACTTTGAACACAATGTAACTGGAGTTGTCGGTCCTAATGGATGCGGTAAAAGCAACATTACGGATGCAGTGCGCTGGGTTTTGGGGGAACAGTCTGTCAAAAACATGCGCGGGAATTCCATGACAGATGTTATTTTCGCCGGCAGTGCTGACAGACGACCTGTTGGTATGGCAGAAGTAACCTTGGTGTTTGATAATAGTGAACGTCATTTGCATACTCAAAGCGATGAAGTTGAAATCACTCGCCGTTTGTATCGAAGTACTTCGGAAGGGGAATACTTCATCAATCGTGTGCCCTGCAGACTGAAAGACATTGTTGAACTGATATTGGATACAGGTCTTGGAAAAGATTCTCTGTCGATGATTTCACAGGGGAACATCAGTTCCTTTGCAGAGGCAAAACCTATTGACCGCAGAGCAATTTTTGAAGAAGCAGCCGGTGTCAGCAAATACAAAAAAAGAAAAATTGAATCATTAAGCAAGCTTGAACGCACAAAAGACAATCTGGATCGTACAGGTGATATTCTGAGTGAACTTGAGCGACAGGTAACACCGCTTAAACGTCAAGCTCATAAAGCCGAAATCTATCGAGAAAAGAAAGCTCGTCTTGAGAAAATTGAAATTGCAGTTCTGGTGGAAGATATCACTTCAATGCAAAAGAACATTGATGATACAGAGAAGACACTCTTTGACATTGAAACTGAAACCGCAATGCGCCAGACAGCGATTCAGGTTCATGAAACGCAGAATGAAGAAAATCGGAAAGATCTTCGCAGAAAAGATGAAAAAATTAATTTTCTGCAAGATGAATTGATGCGAGTGGTCAATGAAATTCAGATTCTAGAAACTCGTAAGGTTGAAATTGATGAAAAACGAAAATATGCCATTGAGATAGGCTCTTCGGAAGAAAAAATCAAAGAATTGACGATCTCTGTTGAAGAAGCGCGCATTGAATATGAGGACCGAAAAGAACGTCTTTCGCTGCTTGAAACAGAAATTGATCTTCTAACAACAAAGCTGACTCAAACAGCTTTAAAAATTGCAGAAGCAAGTTCTGAGCAGGAGAAAGAACGTCATCTTCTGCAGCGCTATTGCAATAGAAGAGATGTTTTAGAAAATATTCTTCGTCAGCCGTTCACTTCACAAGCAGGTGTAAAAGCAGTGATGGACAACAAAACGTCGCTGCATGGAGTGATGGGTGTTGTTGGACAGAATTTGAAGGCAAAAGATGGTTATGAAGATGCAGTCTCTGTTGCTTTGGGTGGTTCAATGATGAACATTGTGACCACTGATGAAGCTTCAGCACGTGGTGCCATTGGTTTTTTAAAGCGTAATCAAAGCGGACGTGCAACGTTTTTACCATGCTCTGTTTTAAAGCCAAGAGATTTATCTGTGCAGCAAAAGCTGGTTTGTGAAAACGCAGAAGGCTATTTAGGTGTTGCCAGTGAATTTGTCGATTGTTCCAAAGGATTTGAGATTGTCAACTTAGCTCTTTTGCAAAATGTCATCGTTACCGATACACTGGAAAATGGCAATCACATCGCATCGCTGTTGAACCATTCAGTGAAAATTGTAACTCTTGAAGGAGATGTGATTCACAAAGGTGGTTCAATGACAGGCGGTAAGGTGAAAAACTCAACTTCACTGATTACAGCTGAAAAAGAATTCAATCAAATGAAACAAATGATTGTTTCACAGTCTGCAGCCGTCAGTGTCGCTGAAAGAAAA
>JAFQKG010000025.1 GCA_017397025.1 Erysipelotrichaceae bacterium
ATGGTGTCATGGCATCTGTCAGCAGCATAGCGAATGGAAGAAATGTCAATTTCTTTTGGTGCTGGAATTGGTTCAGCGATTGGTTTTTTAAATTTAGGAAACGGAGTGTACCAGAAATTGGTGGAATCACGATATCCATAGTCCACAGGCACAGGAGGGAAATCCTTCTTAGTGACACCGTTGACAATCGCGTTGTAGTATTTTTCTTTCATTAGAATCTTATCAATGTTCAAAATGAAGTGTGCTCCGTATTTGGATGTGATGCCATTGAAATCATTGTATGGACCTGGATGTCCATCATCAATGTCTTCTACATTAAATTTTGATGCATTTTCAAGTGCTGAATCCCATGTGCATTCAAATACCTGATAGGCATCGGAAATGACTTGAGGGCGATGCGGGTCTTTAGGATCTGCAAGACCATCTTCCATTTTGAACTTTAAATCTCCCATTTTTTCATTGGATGGCCCAGGGAATCCTAAACGTACAGCTTCCTTGAATGTTTCTTTTTCATCTGTAATGAAGTTGATGGCACATTTTCCTGTTCTTAACAGGTTCATGGCCGTATTGGATGTGTTTCTGCATTCCAGAAGCATTGCATAGCGTGCTTTGCCTGCAATGTAATAAGGAAAGCAGAGTGAATAGGTTCCAATGTTCAATGAGCCATCTGGATTGACAGTGCTGATACAGACGGTTGGCATTGGAAAGAAAGAAGAGGTCTGATAGAAGTTGTCAACAATTCGTAAATCTTTAAAGCTTGTCATAGGTTCAATCCTTTCTAATGAGTCGGTGAATCATGTGGTTAAACTGCTGTTTTGAAACAGATTTGCGTGTTGTACTGATTAGAATCAGTTCTGCAAGAAGGGTACTGAATTCAAGTTCTTCTGTGTCATCAAAACGAGTCAGAAGATGTTCAATACGTTCCTTCAGCTGATAAAGAAGCAAATCATGGCGTTTCTGTACAGTATCAATGGTACTTTGCGCCTGTTCAAACAATGCTTTGTAGATGTTGCAGAAATGATTCAGTTCATCATAAAGACATGAAAAACCTTCTTCAGTGGAAGCAGTTGTACTAATGTGCTGATCCATTTGCTGCAGTGTTTTTATCCAGTCTTCCAGCATAATGGTCGCAATCAGCTCATCTTTGCTGGAAAAATAGTTGTAGATTGTTCCCACGGCAATGTGGCATTCCCTAGCAAGCACACGCAGGGAAATGGAAGCATAGCCGGTTTCAAACAGCTGATATCTGGCAGTTTTCAGAATCGTATCTTTTACATCTGCAATGATTTTTGGCATGGATTCACCTCTTTCTGAACGTGTTCATAAAGAGTGTACGTATTTATGTTGATAATGTCAATAATTTCACAAAATAAAAGTAGATAAAAACTACAATTATGTGAAAAAACAAACGAGCTTGTGAAATGAAAGCGGTTTCTTTACGGAAGGGCAAGTGATATAATAAAAATAACGGAAAAAAGAATGGAGGAACATCATATGAGAATCGTAGTGTGTATCAAACAGGTTCCTGATACTCAAAAGGTCAAGGTTGACCCTGAAACAGGAGTATTGATTCGTAATGGTATTGATACAAAAATGAATCCTTATGATTTGTATGCGCTGGAAACTGCGCTGCGTATCAAAGAGAAAACAGGAGCTGAACTGCATGTCATTTCCATGGGTCCGGATGCGGCAAAAGCTGTTTTAGTGGAGGCAATGGCATTAGGTGCTGATGATGCCTGGCTGATGAGTGATCGTCGCTTTGCAGGAGCAGATGTTTTGGCAACATCGTTTACATTAGCACAGGGGATCAAGACAATTGGGGATGTTGACTTAATTTTGTGTGGAAAACAGACAACAGATGGAGATACCGCACAGGTAGGACCAGCAATTGGAGAAGTTTTAAACATACCACATGTCAGCTGGGTTAGAAAACTAATTGAAGCAGATGAAAAAGGACTGACAGTGGAACAGGAAATGATGGATTCTGTTGCTCATGTGCGTTTGAATTATCCATGTCTTCTGACAGTTGAAAAAGGCATCTTTGAACCGGGTCTGCCTTCTTATCTCAAAATGAAAGAGGCAAGAAAAAAAGAAATCCATGTACTGAACATGGATAAATGCGACTGTCGTGATGCAAAGAGATATGGTTTGAGCGGATCGCCAACGCAGGTGGAAAAGATTTTTGAGCCAACCTATGATCTCAGTTCTGTTCGTCTGGATAAAACAACTGAAGAAAATGCCCAAGCTTTGTTTGAAAAGTTTGTGGAACTCAAAGTCATTGAAGGAGGAAAGTAAGATGGCACAGTTAATCATCAATCATGATCAGTGCATTCAGTGTGGTTTATGTGTCGCTCAGTGTCCTTTTTCTGCCATGAGCATGGACAGTGGCAAGGTTGAAACCAATGCAGCCTGCAAAATGTGCAGAATCTGTGTCAGAAACTGTCCTGTAGGTGCAATAAAAATTGAAGAAGAAAAAACAATAGAAATAGATAAAACTCAATGGAATGATCTTTTGGTCTATGTGGAACATGACAATGAAACCATTCATCCTGTCAGCTATGAACTGATCGGCAAAGCACTCGAACTGGCTAAGCCAGTCAAGATGAAGGTTGCAGCACTAATGGCTGGAAGAAACATCAAAGATTTGGCAGAAGAACTTTTGTACAGCGGTGTAGATCGCGTTTATCTGTATGATGACGAAGCTCTGGAGGTATTTAGAGTAGATACTTTTGCGAACGTTTTTGAAGACTGCATTCGTGAAATGAAGCCATCTGTTTGTTTGGTGGGCGCAACAACAACAGGCCGCTCACTGGCTCCAAGAGTTGCGGTGCGTTTCCAGACAGGTCTAACTGCGGATTGTACATCACTTGAAATGCGTGAAAATACAGATCTGGTACAGATTCGTCCTGCCTTTGGCGGCAACATCATGGCTAAGATTATCAATACCAAATGCCGTCCTCAGTTTGCAACGGTTAGATACAAAGTTATGGATGCTCCTGAAATGCTGAAGGAAAAACAGGGAGTTATCCTTGAACGTCCAGTCAGTGAAGAAATGAAAAAATCAGGCATTGAAATCCTGAAAGTGGAAAAGAAAGCGAAAGTTTCCAGCATTGAAGAAGCAGAAATTCTTGTTGTTGCAGGATCAGCAATCAAAGATGAAAAAGGCATGGAAATGATTCAGGAATTTGCTTCACTGTTAAATGCTTCTGTAGCAGTCACTCGTCCAATGGTTGAAAAGGGACTGGGGCATGTCAATCAGCAGATTGGACTTTCAGGAAGAACGGTAAAACCTAAGCTGATTATTACCTGCGGTGTCAGCGGAGCAATTCAGTTTACTGCGGGCATGAAAGACAGCGGTCTGATTGTTGCGATCAATACAGATCCAAATGCCCCAATTTTTGAACTTGCCCACTATGCCGTTGTGGATGACATTTATGCATTGATTCCACAGCTGATACAAAAGATGAAAGGAGAGCAGAAATGAGACCATTTAAGAAAATTGATGTTCAGGACATTGAAGTTCTGAGAACATTTGTTCCAGCAGATCGTTTTTTTGTGGATAACATTCATCCAGATTATTCTCACGATGAAATGATGATTTATGGAAAAAAAGAACCTGAAGTTGTGATTCAGATCAAGAGTGCTCAGGAAGCTTCCAACATCATGAAATATGCTTCTGAGCATAACATTCCAGTAACTCCTAGAGGAGCAGGAACTGGCCTTTGCGGCGGATGTGTTCCTTTGGAAGGCGGTATTGTGCTGAACACTTCACTGATGAATCGAATTCTTGAAATTGATGCGGATACCATGAGTATTACGTTAGAGCCAGGTGTGCTTTTGATGGAAGTTCAGGAAGCAGTAAAAAATGCCGGATTTTTGTATGCACCAGATCCAGGAGAAAAAAGTGCAACAGTTGGCGGCAATGTCATGACCAATGCAGGCGGCATGCGTGCTGTGAAATATGGTGTAACACGTGATTATGTCCGTGGCTTGGAAGTAGTAACGCCAACAGGTGAAATTCTGGAACTGGGAGGTAAAGTTGCGAAGAACTCCAGTGGATACAGTCTGCTTCATCTGATGGTTGGTTCAGAAGGAACGCTGGGAATTGTGACAAAGATTATCATGAAAATTCTTCCTTCACCAAAGAAAATGACCAGTCTTTTGATTCCTTTTGATTCTCTTTCCAGCGCACTTAAAACTGTTCCTGAAATCATGAAACTGCCTGAAGTGGCAACGACGATTGAATTCATGGAAAAAGAAGTACTGGATGATGCACAAGAGTTTTTAGGGAAAGAATTCCCAAATCGTAATTATCCTGCTTATCTGATCGTCTCTTATTCAGGAAATACCCAGTCTCATATTGAATCCATGCTGGATATGGCAACAGAAACTGCAATGAAATGCGGAGCTTTGGATGTGTTCTTGTCTGATACTGCAGAACGTCAGGAAAGTATCTGGAATGCGCGAGGAGCCTTCCTTGAAGCCATCAAAAACAGTACGGTCGAAATGGATGAATGTGATGTTGTTTTAAACATTGATCAGGTAGCTGAATTTGTGGATTACACTAGGGAATGTTCTAACCAGTACAACGTACGAGTTCGCAGCTTTGGACATGCAGGGGATGGCAATCTTCACGTTTATATCTGTAAGGATGAGCTTGATGATGAAACTTGGAAAAAGACGGTCGAAGAGGTTATGGATAAGTTCTATATCAAGGCGAAAGAGCTGAATGGTCAGGTTTCTGGGGAACATGGCATTGGGCATGCGAAAAAGAAATATCTGGAAGACTCTTTGGGCGAAACACAGATGACACTGATGAGAAACATCAAACGTGTCTTTGATCCTCAGGGAATTCTTAATCCAGGAAAAATCGTGGATTAAATATGTAAATGGCAGAGATCACTCTCTGCCATTTTTACATATTTTTTCAATTGCTTCTGCAAGATCATCAACCAGTACTGCAGCGGCATTTCTAGCGTTTTCACTGCCTTCTTTCATGCAGAAACTGTGATCTTTGAACAACTCAAACATGTCAATGTCATTGTCTGCATCTCCTGCACAATAACAGTTATTAAGATCAAGATTGTGCATTTTGATATAGGCTTCAATACCTGTCTTTTTAGAATGTCCTTTGCAGAGTCCTTCAATGAACATTTTATTGGAACGAATGAAATCATAGTCTTGTCCAAAG
>JAFQKG010000026.1 GCA_017397025.1 Erysipelotrichaceae bacterium
ACATCACAAATCGAGGCAAACAGAAAACGCTTTTGAGTTTGTGGTAGTTCAAGAACCTGACGCAGCACAAATGTATTGACGCCTGCAGAACCAGAAGTCACATTATCTCCAGAATCTGTAATAAAATTAGGCTTTGCATCACTGGAAAGAACCATTTTCAATGCTTCATCTGGATGTGCTGTTACTCCTGTATAGTGGAATTCATGACGTTTATTCCAGACAAACTCTGCCAGTTCATCTGCCACTTTTTCACAGTATTTTTGATCTTGTTCTGTCTGCGGCACTACAACAATGCCGCATCCTGCTTCTGGGCAGTCATGGCGAATATAGCCGACATGCCAAGAGGCACTGCGAACACGCGGATCTTTTTCCAGTTCTTCCAGGAACTGATTGATCGTACGTACTGGCTCATCCAACGAAACAGACTGCTCTCCACCTAAAATCAAAGGAAGCTTGCGATAGATGGAATGAATATGCTGAGGATGACGAATCAAATCAATCAGCTCTCCCATAACAAACTCTGCAGTTTCTTTCACATCCGTGTGCGGAGAATGACGATATGAACGAATCAGCTGTGTATTTTCAACATATTCTTTACACAGGTTTCCATGCGGATCGCATGTCACCGCAATCGGCAAATATGGACCTGTAATCTTTCGGATTTCTTTCAGCAGATGAAAGTCACCGCTGCCAAGATTTTCTATAAAGCTAGCTCCATGGAAGTGAAGGTAAAGACCATCCAAATCCTTCAAATGTTCTTTGATAGTCTCAAGAATTCTCGTTTCAATATATTTGAAACAGTTGGATTTCATCACGCCGCTGCTGCCAGGATCCGCATTTAAAATAGGCAAAAACTGAACATCTTCATCAAATGGATACTGATCAAGATGCATTGAATAAATTGAATTGTGATAAAACTGGAAGGCAACATTTTCAATATCACATAAAACTGGTACGTTTTCATTGGCTTCTAACGTAAATTTAAATCCTAATATTTTCATAGCTTTTACCTCATCAAAGACATTTTAAATATTATCCAACGGATAAATCGGACGCATAACCTGCTTATAAGTCAATAATTCTGTTCTCTGCAGTGTAACACCACGAGTCAGTGACATGACAAAATGCTTAGCACGTCCTTTTAATTCAGGATACAGATAGCCCTGCTTGACAACTGTTAAATTGTAAGCATCCATATCTACGTTTGCACAGTCATACTGATATCTTTCCGCAAAAGACACTGGGAATGTACCAACAATTACAGTAACAGGCACATCATCAATCTTAACTGTGCAGCATTTGCCGACAACAGGCAAAGAATGATAATGATGATGCAGATCGCCCAGGGATACAACTGTTCCTTTTATCAGAACTGGTTCAGAAAGATCGTCTTTTCCAACGCCAAGTTCAAATTCAACATGATCGCCAGGCTTTTTGAACTGAAGAACTTTTTCATAAACATCTTTATGGTTAATACCCGCAATTAGAATATTCTTATCCTTATAGTCATCAAGCGCAAGCACCTGTCTTAATACAAATGTATTCAATCCATTTGCTCCCGCAGTAACATTATCTCCAGAATCTGTCAAATACAGCGGTCCGCCTTCAGTATTCATCATTGCAGCCAATGCTTCATCTGGATCGTCTGCATATCCCGTAAAATGGAAATCTTTATGACGAGCCCACACAAAATCATAGATTTCCTGTGCTTTCTGATCAGCATACTCCTTATCTTCAGGCATATAAGGAACAACACAGATAGCAGCTCCACATTTGTCACAGTCATGTCTCAGATAGCCAATATGATAAGAACAGCACATGATACGAGGGTCTGACTCAATCTCATCCAGCAGTTTATTGATGGAAACCAGTGGTTCATCTGTTGAAACACATCGCTCCCCGCCCAGCAAAATTGGCACCTTAATATAAGAAGGATGAATGATTCTACGATTGTTAACCAAATCCACCAAACATCTAAACACAGTTCGATGTGCCTGCGCACGGTCTGTATGAGGAGAATGACGGAACGTACGAAGAATATTCAAATGATCTGCAAGTTCCTGTGAAACATTGCCATGAGGATCATCAACGCAGGCAATTGGCATGTACTGGCCAACAATCTTGCGGATTTCACGCACCAGAGCGTGATCCCCTGAACCGCCTTCCAGATCAACAACATTGGATGCCCCATGGAAGAAGAAAAACATGCCATCAACATCATGTGCATGTGCTTTGACATGCAATTTAAACTGGGACAGAATGTATTCAAAAGCTTCCAAGGTGACTGGACCTCCGCCTCTTCCATCTGCAACCAGCGATGGAACAAGCTCAACATTTAGTTCTTTTGCAAGCTCCTTAATGTAAAGCACTTCTGAACATGCTTCACCCGTGGTAATCATAAAATCCTGAATTTCAGTCTTTTTGTCGACGTAAGCATTGGATTCAGCAATAAATCCACCAATTAAAATTCTCATATTCCCTCCTATTTATTTTTTATCATTATAACGAATCAAAAAAAGCATGAGAAGCAAACTAAAATAATCTGAAACATTGTTTCGATAAAAAAGCGATGAACAAGTCACCGCAATCAGTTTAATTCTATTTTTCCATCCTTAGATACAGAGGAATATCTGGATTTTAAATTCTCTTCATAATTCAATGCAAACAGATAAGAATAAAGAATATTGACTGCATACTGCATTGCAACATCACTAGAGAAGGAAGCAATCTTATCACGATATTCTTCCTCAGAAGGTAAATGAATCACAACATCTGCATAAAGACAGAGCGGATTCTTCTTTGGACCAGTAATTAGAATATATGGAGTGTGATTGTCATGAAGCCACTTTGCAATCAGAATGTTTCGGTCATTAGTTCCATAATATGATATTAATACCGCCATATGCCGTTCGTTTGAAATCTTTGCTTTGACAAGCTGATATCCACGAGTTGATTCAATATTGGAATTCTTCCCCATCCAAAGCAGCTTGCTGTGGAGATCCATAGCATTGACATATGATTTCCAATTGGCATAAATATCAATAATTTCTGCCTTGTCAAGCATCACGGCGGCTTTATGAAGCGCAACATAATCCAGTGAAGCATAGGTATCATTCAATGTTTGAACACTCAGCGTACGTAGCTTTTTCGCAATTTCTTTTTCTGAATCATCCTTCGAAAAAGGATGATTATGCTGAATACGTTCAGCCACATTCTCTGCAGTGCTTGATTCTTTTGCAAGTTCAACTTTTAAGGCACTGAAATTCTTGATTTTCAGTTTTTTGCAGAAACGAGAAATTGTGGCAACTGAACAAAAAGAGTTTTCACTCAGTTCATAAATCGTAAGACGACTGATTTCAGTCAGATTATCCAGAATATAGTTCGCCAAAACACTTTCAGCATCCGTAAAACTATCCTGTGCTCTTAGCTTATCTATTAAATTCATTTTAATAACCTCTTTTTCCTTAAATTAAATATATACCCTTTTTGCGTTTTTTTCAATTTCTTACTTGATGTTTATTCCATCAAGCATGGAAACTGCTTCCTGATCTGCTACAATGGTAAAATTTGGATGAAGTTTCAATACAGAAGCAGGCACATCCACAGTTACTGGTCCTTCAATCATTTTTTTTAGAATTTCAGCCTTGTGAAAACCATTGACAATCAACAGAAGATTACGAGCTTCCATGACAGTTGCAGGTCCAAAAGTGACATATTCATCACTGATTCCCTCAAAATCACGAAACACATGACGGCATCCCTGAGCAAAATCTGCAAACGTTCCAGGAAGATTGCCACAGAAATGTCCATCTGTTCCAAGTCCCATGACAATTAGATCTAATCCGCCATCCAGTCTGATTTTCTCATCATACCCTTCATAATTATGTTCAGTAAATCGTTCAATTTGATGCTCAGGAATTCGGTTTGGGACAAAAAACAGCCGATTTAAATCATCAATTGTGATATGCCGTCCATCCTTTGTAGGAATTTCATCAAAGTTATAGTAATGAACATCTTCAAATGTACCAGATTCAAGATATTCTGTCATGATTTCATACATTCTCTCAGGTGTTTTTCCAGCAGTTATCGCAAGATTTACCCGCAGCGTCTTTCCCTTGACAATCCACTGCATAAGTTCCATTGCAGCAATTCGGCTCATTTCTTCATAATCTTTTGCAACAATCAGATTCATTGTAAACCTCCATTTAAAAGTTTTTTTTATTATAAAACAAGAAATGCTGTAATTAAATTTCAAATTATTATCATCTGACTTTTTTTGTTTTATAATGACCTTATAGGAGATAATTATGAAAATACTAGTCGCAAAATTTCAATTGGAATCTAACGAACATGTTCCAATGAAAACAGATTTGGAACACACTGCTCTTTCTTTTGGAAGAGCTGCACTTGATCATATGCAGCTTGGAAATGTTTTTGATGCGCCTGACATTGAATTGATTCCGGTTCTTTGTGCAGATGCAGCCTGCAGCGGAGTCATGAAGAAAAATGCGTTTCTATATCTTGAAAATCGAATTCTTGACACAATAAAGGAACACATTCATGATTTGGATGGAATTTATTTCCATCTCCATGGAGCCAGCGAAATTGAAGACCTTGGTTCAGGAGAGCATCATCTTGTCGCTGAAGTCAGAAAGATTGTTGGACCATATCTACCTGTTGCAGTGTCCTGTGATCCGCACGGAAATCTATGCAAAAGCTATGTAGAAAACTGCACTATCCTTCGTTCATATCGAGAAAGTCCTCATACTGACATTGCTGAAACTGTTCAGTTTGTTGCATCAAATCTCATTGAACTGATTCGCAACCGTAGACACATTACTCCAGTTTACCAGAAACTCCCTTTGATTCTTGGTGGTGAGCAATCCGTTTCAACTGACGAGCCTATTGCATCTTTCAACAAATGGCTCAACGAAGCTGAAAAAGACGAAAGAATCCTTTCCATTTCATGGCATGTAGGCTATCTACGTCATGATACTGAATGCGCGGGCTGTGGAATTGTTGTTGTCCCAAATGACAACAAATATCGCAGCTATGCTGAAGAACTCTGTCAAAAGGCCAGCACAGCCATTTGGAACCGCAGAAAAGAATTTCATTATACTGGTCTTACAATGAATCCAAATGAAGCACTACAGGCTGCGCTTCAATTTTCAGACAAGCCTGTCTTTATCACTGATTCCGGTGACAATGTAACTAGCGGTGCCATGGGAGCAAACACATTTATTCTTCACCAGTTTCTCACTGTTTCTAATTTGAATAAGAAAGTCCTGTTTGCTGCAATTCATTGCCCTGAAACATGTCATATGCTGATGAATAAAAATGTCAATGATAAAGTCCACATTTCGCTGGGAATGGGTATTGATGAGCTGACAAAAAAAGCTGAACTGGATGTAACCATTCTGCATAAAGGACGTCAGGAAGGCACAAAAATGTATGGTGAAGAAGGTGATTATGGTCCTCTTATTACTGTTTCCGTTGATTATCTTCCAATTGATATTGCAATCACTGACAACAATCATTCATTTGTCGAAAAACACCAGATTGATGCATGCGGCGTTGACTGGGACGATTATGACATCATTGTTGTAAAGCAGGGTTACATTCATCCTGAAGAAAAAGAAAAAGGCAAGCTTTGCATTATGTCTTTAACGAATGGCGCAACTCCTCAAGATACGCGTCTGATTAACTTCAAACGCATTATGCGTCCTATGTATCCAATTGATGAAATATAGGAGACTAACTACTATGAGATTTGCTACAGTCGAAACAAACAACAGACTTGAACTTGCAGTTCAAGTCAATGAAAAACTTATTTCATTATCCTCTTTGGGGTATACATATCATGATATGAATGAATTAATTGAAATGATTACTGATGAAGATATTAAGCAAATAGAGCTATGTCTTTCTTTAAACAAAGGAGAAATATTAGAAGACTATCAATGGCGTGCACCTATTATTTATCCTCGTCAGGATATTATCTGCCTGGGGCAAAATTATAAAGATCATGCAGAAGAAAGTGTACGATACAAAAAGGACGCTTTTTCAGAAAACAGAGAAGCTATCTATTTTTCAAAAAGGGTCAATCAAGCTGTTGGACATAATGAGTATATTGAATCAAATCCACTATTTGTCCACGATTTAGATTATGAATGTGAACTAGCTGTTATTATACGAAAAGACTGTAGATGCACAGAAAAGAAAGATGTAAAGAATCATATATTTGGCTATACCATTATCAATGATTTTACCGCAAGAACTATTCAAACGTCTCACAAACAGTGGTATTTTGGAAAAAGCCTAGATACTTTTACAGCAATGGGGCCTGTTATTGTTACAGCTGATGAGTTTCAATGGCCTTTGAGCCTTAACTTAACTACTCATGTCAATGGAGAAATGAGACAAAATGGTAATACAAAGAATATGATTTATGATATTGAGCACATTATATGCGAACTATCTTTAGGTATGACACTAAAAACTTGTTCAATTATTGCAACTGGTACACCTGCGGGAGTTGGTATGGGGATGGAACCTGCTAGCTTTCTTTCACCAAACGATATCGTTGTCTGCTCCATAGAAAAAATCGGAGAACTATGCAATGTCATTAAATGACAATATGAGGAATTCAAAGTATGAAAGTTAATTATCATGTACATTGTGAATACAGTGACGATTCAATTTATCCTATAGAAGAAGTTGTCAAAGATGCCATTAATTTAAAAATTGATGAGATTTGTTTTACCGATCATGTTGACTATGGCATAAAAAAAGACTGGATAGAAGGCAATATCGAATACCGATCTGGTGAACCAGTTGCTAATGTTGACTACCCTGCGTATTTCAAAGCAATTCATATGCTCCAAGAAAAATATAAAAACCAGATTTCTATAAAAAAAGGACTAGAGTTTGGAATGCAGCAGCATACCATTCCTCAGTTCAAAAAGCTGTTTGATGAATATCATATGGATTTTGTAATTCTTTCCTGTCATCAGATTGGCGATAAAGAGTTCTGGACTAATGATTTTCAGCATGGAAAAACTCAAAAAGAAATCCATGAAGGCTATTACACAGAAATATTGAATCTTGTCAAGCAGTACAAAGATTACAGCGTTCTAGGACATCTTGACGTCATCACAAGGTATGACCCTTATGGAGACTATCCTTTTGAGCACATTAAAGAAATAGTCAAGGAAATTCTTCAGATTGTCATACAAGATGGAAAAGGTATTGAAGTCAACACTTCATGCTTTCATTATGGTTTAAAAGACCTGACTCCCAGCAGAGACATACTAAAACTGTACTATGATCTTGGCGGAAGGCTCATAACAATTGGAAGTGATTCTCATAAGAAAGAACATCTAAACAGTCATCTTGAAGAAATCAAAGAAGAACTAAAAAACATAGGTTTTACTCAATTCTATACATTTGAGTCAATGAAACCGATTCCTCACAATCTCTAATTCAAAAGCTGCAGTCATTGAATGACTGCAGCTTCTTTTATAGTTTATCGAACAACTTTTAATGCTTTATCGTGTGAAAGAAGGAATGGTCTCAAATAAGCAACTGTTGAGCACATTGGAAGAATATCACTGCTCAATTCAATTCCTAATTCCTCGATGAGATATTCTCTGCGCAGCATCATGCGTTTAAACATTTCAGGATACTGCTCCTGAATATCCTTCTGCAGCTTTTCATCTGCAAGCAGAACAGTACTTTCTGCAGATACGCCATTATAGCCTTTTACAGATGGGATAATATCAATCTGAAGAAGCATGCCTGATTCCAGCTTTTCTTTTGATTCTTCATAAATTGGAGAAGACATCCATTCTTCTTCACCAATCAAATGACCCGGACATAATGACCAGCCATACTTTTCTCTAGGAAGTTCAGATTCAATCAAGTTAAACATTTCTCTGCCTTCCATGCCCACCTTAATATTTTCAAGCCAAGCAACATAAGCATTGAAATATGGCTTTGCAACACGATCAAGATAGTCTTCTTGCCCTTCAGGAAGCTGAGTTTCATTTTCAATCGCAATGCCACATCTAGAGCTTGAACCACCGCGATAGCCATTTGTCAAAGAAATTGATTCTCCAAGCTTTACAGTATTGTTTCTTGGGAACATGTTTGCCTTGACGAAACGTGCGCCGCTGGATGCAATGGTCACAATGGATGTATGTTGACCAAAACGAACCAGTTTATCACCAAGTTCAAGTTCATTTGCTCCAATTTTCACTGCATTCATCGCATCTAGAATGCAGTCGCTTGCCAATGATGCAGAATACTCATAATGTGCAACCTCGTTGGCATTGTTTGTACAGCGAGCACCATGTTCACCAATAAACACACTGCATTCATTGGTCACAAGCTCAGGATTACCAACCAGTTCCATAATTGTTTTTACAATAAAGTATGGCACATCAAACATATGCTTATTGTCTTCAATCGGAGAAGTAAAGTTTTTCCATCCAACAAGTCCAACTCTTTGTCCTTCAGCTAAACCTGCCTCCTGAAGAAGCTGTTTCAATGTCAAATCTGTGCGGTTAGGTTGATTAGGCAACGAGAACAGGGAAACATGAACTGTCTTAGAAATTTCAACCCTTGATTTGGAAGACTTGTTCAAATTTTCGTTACCGAGAACCAGGGTCATTTCGCCAGTTTTATCTACAACCAAAAGTGCTTCCTCAAATCGAGTAAAATAGCCGACAAGATATTCAAAATTTCCGCCATGTTCAACATCACAGTACACAACCAGCTTATCCAGATTTGCTTTGTGCATGTTTGTCAAAATTTTCTGTTTTCGTTCTTCAATAGTTTCATCTGTCAAAAATACTGGGCCATCCAAATGATCCATCACTGGCTGTTTAACTTCAGTTAATTCAATTCTTCTCATACTCTTCTCCTTAAATATTATCAATCGGATACATTGGGCGCATGATTCTTCTGAAAGGAAGTCGTGCAGTATCCTGAAGTGTTGCGCCATCCGTTAACGACATGATGACCAATTTACCTTTTTCCTTAATTTCTGGGAATGCATATCCCTGTTTGACTACAATAACATCATACTGATCCCAATCAATACCACAGGCATCAAACTGGTGCTTTTCACACATCGTCTGACGAGTTGTCGCCACATTGATATCAATTGAAGTACCATTCACATGAACCAGTACGCTATAGCCATAAACTGCATCATGTACATGCATCAAATAGCCTCTTAAATAGCCTTTCGCCTTTACCGTAACATTCAGGTGAACTGGTGTGGAATGCTGATCATAATTCATGCCGAGCGTCAAATCACAGCTTTCACCAATTTCCAATTCATTTAGCACTGCATATGCTTTTGGATCACAAATATTTGAAAACAGAAAGTTCTTGTCAGTTTGAGATTTGAGAACTTGTCTTAAAATGAAAGTATTCCAGCCTGTTGCTCCAGAAGTTGTATTGTCTCCTGAATCAGTCATCATTACTGGCCTGTCTTCAAATTCAAGTGCCATCTTTAATGCAGTTTCTGGATCTACCGCAAACCCTGTATAGTGGAATTCATGACGTCGATCCCAGACAAACTTTGCCAGTTCGTCCGCTTTTTCTTCACAGTACTGCTGATCTTCTGTATTCTGTGGAACAACAACGATACCGCATCCAGCCTCTGGACAGTCATGACGAATGTAGCCTACATGCCATGAAGCACTTCGAACACGAGGATCTTTTTCCATTTCATCCATAAACTGGTTGATAGTACGAACTGGTTCATCCGTAGAAACAGACTGTTCTCCTCCCAAAATAAGAGGAAGCTTGCGATAAATAGAATGAATGTTCTGTCGGTCTTTCAGAAAATCACACAGCATTTTTGCAATGTATTTTTTTGTATCATCTGCATCTGTATGCGGAGATTCGCGATAAGAACGAATAATCGTACAATTTTCGACATATTCCTGTGTCAGATTCCCATGCGGATCACAAACCACTGCAATTGGAAGATATGGACCTACAATCTCACGAATCGTCTTTAAAATGTGATGATCCCCAGAGCCAATTTCTTCTACTTCACTAGCTCCATGAAGATGAAGCCAAATGCCATCCAGCTCATGCAGATGATCTTTTACTGCTTTAACAAAGCAGCTTTCAATATACTCAAAGCAGTCTTTTTTAATGACACCGCTGGCTCCTGCTGATGCATAGATGGAAGGAATCACTTCCACACCTTCCTGAGCAAACACTTCATCAACTCTGGCCTTTTTTGCAATATCTTCACCAAATGCTACGACAAACTGTGAAATTTCATTTTTCAATGGTACGTTTGCGTTTGATTCACAGGTAAATAACCCTACTAAAACTTTCATATTTTTCTCCTTAGATTTCATCAATTGGATACATTGGACGCATAATGCGCTTGAATGGAATATTGCGGGTATCCTGAGGAGTAGCTCCCATTGTCAGCGACATAATACAAAGAGCTCCGATTTCTTTCAGTTCTGGGAAAATATATCCCTGTTTAACTACTGCGATGTCATAGTTTTCAAGCGGACATCCTGCATCTGCAAACTGATGAATTTCAACAACTGCAAAGCGTCCATCCGCAACCATAATGTCAATTGGAGTTCCTTTTACGTTGACAACCACACAGTGCGCATAAGCTTTGTTATGATCGCGATACATGAATCCTGTAATCGGACCCTTGCACTTGACTGTCACATCAAGCTCAACAGGTGCACTCCATTCATCAAAGTTCACGCCCAAAGCAATATGAGCATTCTGGCCATCTTCAACATTCAACAGCTGCTTATATGTTTTTGGATCATGAATAGTAGCAAAAATGACACGCTTCTTTAAATCCTTCACACCTAAAAACTGACGAAGTACATACGTGTTCCATCCAGGTGCTCCAGAAGTTGTATTGTCTCCTGAATCCGTAATGAAAACAGGCTTTCCTTCTTTTTCCAAGGCCATTTTCAGCGCTTCATCAGGCTGAGCAGTCAATCCTGTATAGTGGAACTCATGACGTCTATCCCAGACAAATTTTGCAAGTTCATCTGCCTTTTCTTCTGCAAATGGAATATCTTCTTCACGATTTGGGACAACAATAATGCCGCATCCTGCAACATCGCAGTCATGTCGGAGGTAGCCAACATGCCAAGAAGCACTGCGAATACGTTCATCTTTTTCCATTTCATCCATGTATTTGTTGATGGACAAAACTGGCTCATCCGTAGAAACAGACTGTTCTCCGCCCAAAATCAAAGGAAGCTTTCGATAAATCGAACGAATGTTCTGACGATGATGCAGAAGCTCACACAACATTTTTGAAACTGTTCTTTTGGTCTGCTGAGCATCTGTATGCGGGCTTTCACGATAAGAGCGAATGATTGTACAGTTATCCGCATATTCTTGGCACAGATTGCCATGAGGATCGCATGCAACTGCAATCGGAAAATATGGACCTGTGATTTCTCGAATGGATTTCATAATATGATGATCTCCAGAGCCAAGACCTTCTACTTCGCTGGCTCCATGCAGAAACAGATAAATGCCATCCAGTTCATGAAGATGTTCTTTTACCGATTTGACAAAACAGCTTTCAATGTAATCAAACGCATTGCGTGAAACAACGCCATGACCTCCAGCATCTGCATAAATGGAAGGAACAACTTCAATGCCTGCATTATCATAGATGTCTTTGACTCCCATTTTTTGAATCAGTTCGTCACCAAAGGCTATATCATAATTTGCAATAGTTGCCATGTTAGGAACATTGGCATTGGATTCTGTTACAAAAGTACCAATTAAAACTTTCATTGTCTTTTCTCCTATTATATTTTATCAATCGGAAACATTGGGCGGCAAATCAGTTTGAAAGGAAGACGTGCTGTATCCTGAAGTGTTGGTCCATCTGTCAAAGACATGATGCAGAACTTTCCTTTTTCTTTCAGTTCAGGGAAAATGTATCCCTGCTTCACAACAATAATGTCATATTCATCCCAGTCAAGCCCTGCTTCCTGATACTGATGCGCTTCACATAGTGTGTATGGATTTTCTGCGACAACGATCGAAATCGGCATGTCAGTGCATTCAACAGTAACTGTATTAGCATACACCTTGTTGTGATCAAACATCATAAAGCCTTTAATCCCGCCTTTAGCGATGACTTTGACATTCAAATCAACGGTTTTGGACAATTCATTATAGCCTACTCCCAGTTTAAGAGCACACACTGTACCTACAGACAGCTTGTTCAAAAATTTAAAGGATTCAGGATCACAGATTGATGCAAACAGCACTTTCTTTTTTAAATCCTTGACACCCATAAACTGTCTTAACATAAAAGTATTCCAGCCTGTTGCACCACTAGTCGCATTGTCACCGGAATCAGTCATAAAGACTGGTTTTCCTTCAAATTCCAGCGCCTGAATCAAAGCAGTTTCAGGATCAGCTGTATAACCGGTATAATGAAATTCATGACGACGTTCCCAGACAAACTGTGCAAGCTCATCTGCCTTTTTCTCACAATATTCAAGATCCAACTCACTTTCAGGAACAACGACAATGCCGCATCCTGCTTCAGGACAGTCATGCCTTAGATAGCCAACATGCCATGAAGCACTTCGAACACGAGGATCTTTTTCCATTTCATCCATGTATTCATTGATTGTTCTGACTGGCTCATCTGAAGAAACGGACTGCTCGCCGCCTAAAATCAAAGGAAGCTTGCGGTAGATGGAATGAATGTGAACACGCTTGTTCATCATGTCAATCAGTTCTTCAGCCACTCGGACATCAGACGCAATCGCATCGGTATGCGGTGATTCACGGTAGGAACGAATCAGCTGAGTTGCCTCAACGTATTCTTTTGTCAGATTCCCATGCGGATCGCAGACAATTGCAATCGGCACATAAGGACCTGCCACCTCACGGATTTTCTTTAACAGATAATGGTCTCCAGAGCCTACTTCTTCTACATAGGAGGCTCCATGAAATTCAAGGAAAATTCCATCTATTTCATGAAGATGTTCTCTTAATACACGAAGTATTTTCGCTTCAATATAATCAAATACTTCTTTGGCAATGACACCGGCACTTCCACTGGTTGCCATCAGTGCGGGAATGATTTCAACACCTGCTTTTGTAAATACATCACGGATATGCATATCATCAATGCACTGCTGCCCATAGCTTAGTCTCATTTCATCAAATTGACAGAGCTTAGGAATATTTTCATTTGCTTCATTTGTAAAGTGTGCGACAAATACTTTCATAATCATTCTCCTTCATCTTTAATTATAAATTGAATTATTGAAAGATAATTTCAATTCACATATAATCAGTTTCTTTTTTCAACTCTTTATCAATAGCTTCTGCTACAGATTCTGCAATCATTTTCGCCTTCATCTGAACTGTCTTTTCCGCGCCTGCCATACAGTAGCTGCATTCTACAGCTTCAAACATGGAGATGTCATTCTCTGAATCTCCAGCAACAATCACATCTGATAAATCAAGACTCAGTGACTGTGCCAGAAGACAGACTCCTTTGCCTTTGGAAATACCTTTTGGCAATATATCAATATCATCGATATCAGAACTAACAAATTCCAACGTTTTTCCAAATAAAAGCTTCAGTTCTTCTTTTACTTGACTCATTGTATCTGGCTCAACAAATACCCCTAAATATGAACAAAGTTCATCAGGATCTGCTACTTTGCGATTCAGCACAATTCCTTCCGAAAGAAAAGTTCGATATCTTTTCACATCGGTAAAAGGGAATCTATCTACCCCAGAAACTATCCATTTTCCTTTCATTTTCATCGCTGCAGTTGCATTGATCTGATTTTGAGAAATCCATTCTGCTATATCAAAAAATGATTTAGCAGATGTTCCATGAAATACATGAGTCCCATCAACAAATAGCAGCTCAATTCCATTGCCGCCAATCATATCAATTTGGATTTTAAGCTGCTGTTCCAGCATCTTTCTGATATGAACTGGGCGTGCTGTTGCGACGGCAAAACGATTGCCTGAGTGAACCCAGCGTTGTACAGCCTCTATGTTTTTTTTCGAGCAGCGTCTATCCTGATCCAATATCCCCTCATCAAAGAGCGTTCCATCCAGATCACTTACAAATAGTTTCATAATCTTTCCTCATTTCTAAAGAAATTATAGTACACAAGACATGTAAAAGAATTACAATTCATCAATTTCAGATGAAATGCTTACATTGAAACAAAGTATCCCAGATTGAATTTGACAAGAATAGAAAACATTCATACGATGAAATCAAAGAATGGAGGAGAATTGAAATGAAAGTACTTGTTGCACGTTTCGCAACTGAATCAAATGCGAACATTCCTGTAAAAAATACAATTCTGGATTATAGCCTTGCAATCAATTCTGACCAAATGATTGAAAAGATGCAGGTGAAAAATTTGTTTGATGAAGCAGACATCGAGCTGATTCCATCCATTTATGCATATGCAGGTCCATCAGGTGTCTTAGAAAGAAACTGTTTTGACTACATTGAATCCTGTATTTTAAATCAGATAAGAAATCATCTTGATGAACTTGACGGCATCCTTTTGTTTCTGCATGGTGCAAGCTATGTGGATACATTAGGTTCAGGAGAACATCATCTGCTGAAAGAAATACGCAAGATTACTGGTAATTATCTGCCGATTGCCATTGCCTGTGATCCTCATGGAAATCTCACCCAAGAATACGCAGAAAGTGCAACCATCATCCGTTCATATCGCGAAAGTCCGCACACCGATATTGACGACACATTTGCTCTTGTTGCAAAGATGCTGATTGATCTGCTCAAAAACCGCAGAAACGTTACTCCAGTCTATAAAAAGCTCCCATTGATTTTAGGCGGTGAACAGTCTGTTTCTGCAGATGAGCCAGTCCGAACAATCAATAAGTTTATGGACGAAATGGAAAAAGATGAGCGTCTGCTCAGTGTTTCGTGGCATGTTGGATACATTCGCCATGACTGCCCAGAAGCAGGATGTGGTGTGATAGTTATTCCGCAAGACAACCAGTACCGTGCATTTGCGGAAGAAAAGGCAGAAGAACTGGCGGAATTCATATGGAAAAGACGTCATGAATTTCACTACACCGGCACAACTGCAGAACCTGATGAAGCGCTTCATATGGCAATACATAACCCTCATGGAATTTCATTTATCACTGATTCAGGCGACAATACAACTTCAGGGGCAACCGGCTGGAACACATTCATTCTGCGGCAGGCACTGCAGATAGAAACAGACAAAAAATTCCTGTTTGCAGCGATCAACGATCCAAAGACAGCTCACTTCCTTGCCAAAAAGCAGATTGGTGAAACTGTTTCTGTCTCATTGGGCGTCAATCACGATGAAATGTCAAAGTCTGTAGACCTTAAAGTCAAAATAAAACAGAAAGGCAAAGTCATGCAGCCTTTCCGCTACAATGGTGAAGAATGCTTCCCTATTGGTGATTGTGTCACTGTTTCAGTTCTGGGGCATCCAATTGACATCATCATTACTGACAAAAGACAAGCCTATACCCTGAAATCTCAGTTTGACGCTGCCAATGTCAACTGGGATGACTATGATGTCATTGTCGTAAAAATAGGTTATATTTTCCCTGAGCTGAAAAAGAAAGCAGGTTTCTATGTCATGAGCTTAACCAATGGTCCAACTCTTCAGGATACACGCCGAATCAACTTCAAGCGCATCATGCGCCCAATGTATCCAATTGACAACATTTAAAATGGAGAATGAAAATGGGATTTAGAAAAGATTTTTTATGGGGTGGAGCCTGTGCTGCCAATCAATGCGAAGGTGCATGGAATGTCGATGGAAAAGGATTAAGCATTACAGATACACTCAGTGAGCATGAATATCTGGATGCAGAGCTGACACTGGAAGTCAGTGATGACAAGTATTATCCATGTCATGAAGCAATTGATTTCTATCATACATACAAGGAAGACATCAAACTTCTGGCAGAAATGGGATTCAAAGTATTCCGTCTTTCCATTGCATGGCCAAGAATCTATCCAAACGGCGACGATGTAGTTCCAAATGAACTTGGGCTGAAGCATTATGATGAAGTGTTTAAAGAGTGCCGCAGATACGGCATTGAGCCTTTGGTAACACTTTGTCACAATGATATGCCGCTTGCACTGCTTAAAAAATATGGTGGCTGGAGAAACAGAAAAGTCATTGATTTCTTTGAACGATATGCCATTACCTGCTTTGAAAGATACAAAGATTCAGTCAAGTACTGGATTACCTTCAATCAGCTGAACTTCAATCTACAAAAAGGATTTCTGCTGCAGACCTGTGGCATTGTCGCAGACAAAAATGAACATACTGCTCAGCTGCAGTGGCAGGCAGCACATTATCAGCTTGTTGCCAGTGCCAGAGCTGCAAAACACTGTTTGAGAATCGTTGAAGATGGAAAAATCAATGGCATGGTGGATGGCAATCCTAGCTATCCTAGAAACAGTTCGCCAGAAGAAATGATCAATGCCATGTGTGATTCCAGAAACATCCTGTATACTTTCACAGAAGTAATGTGCAAAGGTAAATATCCATATTACTTCTTCAATGAACTTAAGAAACAGAACATTGAACTGGATATCACTGATCAAGACCTCAAAGAGCTGCAGGAAGGAACTGGCAACTATTTGCCGATTACCTATTATGGGTCTCGCATTGCTTCTCATTTGGGACGAGAATTCAATTATTTTGAAGAAGATTATGTCAAACGTCACATCAATCCATATTTGGTGACAACCGACAGTCCAAGCGGCTTTTCTGACTGGATCGGAGTACGCTATACTCTAAATGACCTTTATCTTCGCTATCAGCTGCCTATCTTCATTGTTGAAAACGGTATGTCCAGAAGAGAAACTCTGAATGAGGATACAGTTGATGATCAGTATCGTATCAATTACTTGAGAAATCACATCAAATACATGAAAGAAGCGGTAGATGACGGGGTTGATCTTCTGGGATTCTGCTGGTGGGCTCCTATTGATCTTGTTTCGCAGTCTAAAGGTGAAATGGAAAAACGATACGGAATGGTCTATGTTGATCTTGACAATAAAGGACGAGGAACTGGCAAACGATATCCTAAGAAATCGTATTACTGGTATAAAAAAGCCATTGAGTCCAATGGTGAAAATTTGTCATAAAAGCAAAAAGAGAATCAGTTTATGATTCTCTTTTATTCATCATTTTTTATCTTTTGGCATATCGCTGAATCCAGTTCAATGGGTCTCATAAATAATATATGGTGGAATTACAGCTTCTCATTCAGGTCCTGATTATCTTTCTCTAGTGATGTCTTTTAGCGAACGCCGACAGGATACCAACAATATCTGTTCTGCATGAGCTCAAGTCTCCTATTGTTCTGATAACATCT
>JAFQKG010000027.1 GCA_017397025.1 Erysipelotrichaceae bacterium
TGCACAGACTTATGATGTGGATGCAGTTTCAGGCGCAACAATCACTAGTACTTCAATCAAGAAAGCTGCTAAGGCTGCTATGACTGAAGCTGGTCTTGTTACTGCTGAAGCAGGCGGATGTGAAACATTGACTTTGGACAGTATCAATGATTTTTTGAACACTAGTGCCGATTTGGGCGAAGGAACTGTTGCAAACGCTGTAGCAATTATTCCTATCAATCATGTCAATGGACCAAGAGAAGAACGTAATTTCTATGCGTTTGTCAACTACAAGTACACAGCTCGTAAGTACATCAAGTATCAGATTACTTATCTGTCATGCACATGCCGCAGCGCGGATGTGAACTACTGGATGACTGCTTATGTTGAACTGACTCTGCCTGAAAGCGGAAAATTGGAAGATTCAGAAATCCGCACATTGACTTTTGACTATGATGGTCCAGATGGCCATTATCTGGCTGGCCATTGGGGAGATTCAAACCCTACGCCAGCAGGTCATACTTATGAACAGATCAAGGAAGAATACATTTCTTACTTCATTGACAAGAACTATGGTTACATCAGCACTTTGAATTTTGTCGAAGATATTGCTGCTGAAGACTACACAGCTGGTGAAGGTCGTGAAGGGTATTCACTTGATACGTTTGTAGGTTCGTCTGTATCTACAAACAACGTAATCCGTATGCTCAACGCTTTGTTTGAATATCACGGAACAGACAAATTCTTTAATGAATAATTGAAAAAGGAGAAAAACAAAATGAAAAAATTAATTGCTTTGCTGGCTGCACTGCTGGTGCTGGCTGGCTGCTCAAGTGCACCTGCACAGAAAACTGATGAAGAACTGATGGCTGAAGGATGGGTTAAGAACCCTCTTGAAAACGGCTATGTTGCAGCACCTGCTGAACTGCCAGCTTCAGTTGACACTACTAAGACTTACAAGAATGCAGAAGAAAAGGAAGTTGCTTGCGAAGCTAATAACTTCACTAACGCTTGTGCTGGTGTTAATGCATCAAACCTGCATGAATTTTTAGGACGTGATGATGTTCTGTACATCGACCTTCGTGATTATGTTGACTATGGTAAGAAACACCTGAGAAACTTTGAAGTAATTCCTTACTTCGCATACATTTTCAATGCTGAAGCTGGTGCTGAAGGTAAACCACAGCTGTTTGGTGGTACAGTTGCTGAACCAGTTGCAACTTATGAAGAATCTGTTGAAATAATGGAAGTTCTGTTCCCTAAAGATAAGACAATCTTCCTGATGTGCCAAGGTGGCGGTCGTGTAGCTCAGGCTATGACTCTTCTTGAAGCACTTGGTTGGGATATGACTAAGATTTATAATGTTGGTGGTATGGGTCAATATACAGAAGATTTGTATGGTGATTTGACTACTAATGCTGGCGAACTTGGGCTTGAAGCTACTTACAGCTTTGAAGGCTTGACTCCAGTTAAATAAGTTTTGACTGAATATTAGGATGGGGAAACCCATCCTTTTTCTTTTTGACCTGTTCAATGATAGCGTTTTCTTGTATAATAACTATTTGTGAATAGAAGTTTAAAGGGGAAAAGAAGATGAGAAAAGGAAATCCTAAAGCACTGCTTCCAATTGCTGTGTTTTTGTTTATGTATCTTGGTTTAGGTTTGATTTTTGAATATGGCTTGAAAATGGAAATGGGTTTCTACAATGTGCCTATTATTACAGCTTTTTTGATGGCAATATTGACGGCTTGTCTTCAGAATTCAAAAGTTTCATTTGATGAGAAGCTGTCTATCATGGCAAAAGGCGTAGGGGATAAAAATATTTTAACTATGCTTTTGATTTTTCTTGTGGCTGGCACATTTGTAGGAGTTGTTGGAAGAAGCAGTGCACAAAGCGTTGCTTATTTCATGCTTTCAATTGTACCTGCACAGCTGGCAATAATTGTATTGTTTGCTGTTGCATGCTTTGTATCAACAGCAATGGGAACATCAGTTGGAACAATTACGCTGTTAGTGCCCATTGCAATTGAAGTTGCAGTAGCTTCTGATTTCAGTGCGCCTTTGTGTATTTCTACAGTGATTGGCGGAGCGATGTTTGGAGATAACCTCTCTTTTATTTCGGATACAACAATTGCTGCATGCAACGGTCAAGGGTGTGCAATGCAGGATAAGTTTAAAGGAAATTTCTGGATCGCTTTTCCTGCAGCTTTTGCAACATTACTGGTGTTGTTTGTATTAACAATCAATGAAACTCCATCACTGATTACTGGAGAATACAACCTGATTCAAATGATTCCGTATGCGCTTGTGCTTGTTGGCGGTGTTGCTGGTGTGAATGTATTTGCAGTTTTGCTGACTGGAATTGTTTCAGGGGTACTGATTATGGGGTTCACTGGCCAATATACGTTTGTTGAGCTGCTCAAAAACATGGGGACAGGAGCATCAGGAATGTTTGAGACATGTATGGTCGCTGTACTTGTTGCAGCTCTGTGTGAAATGATCAAAGAATATGGCGGTTTTGACGCTCTTTTGGCCTTGATTCGAAAAATGTTTAAGGGAAATCGCGGAGGACAGCTGGGAATGGGACTTTTAGTTGGTGCAATGGATATTGCTACTGCCAACAATACTGTGGCTATTGTCATTGCCAATCCAATTGCTAAGGAAATCTCTCAGGAGTATGGGATTACGCCACAGAGATCTGCTTGTATTCTGGATACGTTTTCGTGTATTTTTCAGGGAATGATTCCTTATGGGGCACAGATGCTGGTGGCAGTGTCTACTGCTGCGGAAATGGGAGTTCTTGTTTCGGCATTTGATCTTCTTTCATGTCTTTATTACCCTATGTTTCTGGCAGTCAGTTCATTGATTGCAATCGTTTTAACAAAAGAAAAAAACAGTGAAAAAAGATAAAAATAATCGTTTACAAAAGGGTTTTCTTTTGTTAAACTAGTACATACGGGTGGTATCGCAAGATACTGGCCCCCTTGCTTATCAAAGGATAAGCCATAGACCATAAGGAGGTGCACAAGAATGAGAAAGTACGAAGTAATGTACATTCTTAACGCATCTATGGATGATGCAGCTCGTCAGGCTGAAATGGACAGCATCCATGCAATCATCACTGACAACGGTGGTTCCATCGTGAAGGCAGATGTTTGGGGCGTTAAGGAATTTGCTTACGAAATCGAAAACATGACAAAAGGCTACTATGTAGTAACTACATTTGAAGCTAACAATGCAGCACTGAACGAATTCACTCGTCTGATGCGCATTAACAAGAATGTTGTTCGTTTCCTGACTGTTAAGCAGGAAGCATAATGAAGGTGAACTAAATGATTAACCGAGTTGTGCTTGTCGGACGACTGACAAGAGAAATCAATTTACGAAAGACTGGAACAGGTACTTCTGTAGCAAGTTTTACAGTTGCCTGCAACCGTCGTTTTTCCGGACAGAATCAGGATCAGAGTGCTGACTTCATCAACTGTGTTGCATGGCGTCAGACAGCCGATTTCCTGGCTCAGTATGCAGCAAAAGGAAGTTTGGTAGGAGTAGAAGGCCGTATTCAGTCACGCAGCTATGATGATGCATCAGGCAAGCGTGTATATGTAACTGAAGTGGTCGCTGATTCAGTACAGCTGCTTGAATCTAAGGCAACAACTGCCTCACATCGTGCAGAACCTTATTACACTGCACCGCAGAATACAAATTCAAACAGCTATTCTAGCCCAAATAATTATTCTCAGCCTCAAAATACAGGATATGAACCTGATTATGGATTTGAAGGATTTGGTGCTGGACCAGCACTGGATATTTCCAGTGATGATTTACCGTTTTAAATGAAAGGAGCCCGAAGTCATGGCATTCAAAAAACAGAGAATGGGTCGCAAGAAAGTTTGCTACTTCACAAAGAATGACATTAAAACCATCGACTATAAAGATGTTGAATTGCTGAAGCGTTTCGTTTCTGCAAATGGAAAGATTATTCCACGTCGTGTTACAGGAACACGCGCTAAATATCAGCGTATGCTGGCAACTGCTATCAAGCGTGCGCGTCAGATGGCTTTACTGCCTTACGTTAACGACTAATTAATGAAAAAAGAAGCCTCTATCATCATGATGGAGGCTTTGTCGTTTATCAGTTGTAAAAAATCATGATGGAGTTCACAAAATGAACATGATAAACGATTATAATAAACGAACATATATCTTTATGATCTAAAATACGAGGGAGAAATGAAATGAATCATCAGGTAAGAAAAATTACAGAAGGAGCGATGATGTGTGCTTTGTTTGGCATGGTGCTTCTTATCAACCGGCAGTTTGCAGAAGTTCTTGAAATCTTCTTTGTTTTCGTGCTTCCTCTGCCCTTGATTGTCTACACTGTGAAATATGGTTTTAAAAGCGGACTTGTCTGTGCAGTTTCTATCAGTTTTCTTTCGCTGATGATTTCTTCTTTTACCAGCATAATATACTCCATCATGTCCATTCTGATTGGCTTAGTTTATGGCAGTTTAGCAAGACGTAAAGCAAGCGGCGGCATTCTGATCTCAGTGACAATGATTTTAGCAATGCTGCTTGAAGTTGCATGTATGATTGTATTTGCGAGTCTATTTGGCTATGATTTAATTGCAGATGCAGCAATGATAGAAGAAATGTTTCTGCAGGCATTAGAAAGTTTTGGAATACCGGTTTCATCCATTCCGATGCTTAGTTCTAATTTCTTTATTATGATTGCGATCGTCAGCATTCTGTTAACAGGTATCATGGAAGGATTTCTAGTTCACTTGTTTGCAGGGCTGATTTTAAAGCGACTAAAAATTGAGGTGCATAGTTTTTCACCTTTGTCAATGTGGCGAGTACCAAAATGGGTGGGCTTTGTCTGTGCTGGACTATATATTGCAAGTCAGCTGATTCAGTATGCAAATGTCAGTGAAACGGTCCAACTGTGCGTCATGGCAGTAGGAATTATGGGGACTTTAGTACTTGTTTTGTTCGGATATGTTGCATGTCTGCTGTTCGCAATGGTAAAATACAAGAAGAATATCACATTGTTATTGATTCTTCTGTTTGTGTTTATCTGGCCGTTTTTGGTTGTGATGGGATTTTTCTACATTACCTCAGATGAAATAAGACAGGAGCTTGTGAGAAGGAGAGATTAGGATGAGTAAAAAGTTTAACCGCTTCAAGCTGCTTCTGGCAGGAGCAGTTCTGCTGGAAATCCTTCTTCTTGTTGTGTTAAGACTGCTGCTTGAAATTAATCTGATTCTTCCGCTGATTCTTGTTCTTTTGAATGCGGGAATGATTTATTATGTATTGTTTCAGTATCAGGAAGATACGACAAACCGAGCATATAAAATTTCTGATTTATTGGGGAATGAAGCGGCCTCAGCTTTTTTGGCTGGTGAAATTGGTATATTGACATATGATGAAGACTATGTCATTACTTGGATGAGTGAGCTTTTTGATGAAAGAGGCATTAATCGAATCTCAAAGAAACTGTTGTTGTGGCTTCCTGAAGTCAACGAGCTGTTTCAGGGAGAACGTGAAAAAGTTCATGTAAAAATTGATGAGTACTGGTATGAAATTACACGTAAGGATGAAGCTCAGATTTTATTTTTTGTTGATGTGACTGCTTCAATGGAACTGAAACGTGCTTATGAACAGGACCATGTTGTGGTTGGTTTGATACATTTGGATAACTACAATGAAACAACACAGTATGCAGATGAACAGGAAACATCACAGATTAACACTCGTGTTCGACAGCCGATTGTTGACTGGTGCAAAGAAAATGGAATTCTAATGAAGAGACTTCGTTCGGACCGGTTTTTTGTGGTGCTGAATGAAGAAATTTTTGAGAAAATTGCAGCTAATCGTTTTTCGATTGTTCGTGATACACGACGTACTAGTGCAGATATGGATATTTCAATTACATTGTCCATGGCTTTTGCGCGTGGTTCCAACAATTTTAATGAATTGGATGAAATGGTCAATAGCTTGCTTGAACTGGCACAAAGCCGAGGCGGAGATCAGGTCGTTATCAAGAAAAAAGGCGAAGATGTCAAGTTCTATGGCGGAGGATCGGAAGCACAGGAAAAGCGTTCTCGTGTCCGAGTTCGTATCATGGCAAATACGCTTCGTGAACTGATTCTGAAATCCAGCAATGTCATCATCTGCGGGCACAAGGAAGCTGATTTTGACTGCCTGGGTGCTGCAATGTGCATGAGCAGGATTGTTCAGGCTTATCATCGTCAATGCTGCATCATTGCAAAAACAGGTGGCGTGGAAGCAAAACTGAGTGCTGCACTTCGTGAAAACGATGAGCATTTGAAAGAACGTCATCGCTTTGTGACAGAATCAGAGGCATTGAATCAGCTAAGAGATGAAACGCTGGTCATTATGGTTGATCATCACAAGGCTCAGACCAGCAATGGAGCCAATGTCCTTGAAAGGGCGAAAAAGATTGCGATTTTTGATCATCATCGCCGAAGTGCAGATCTTTCTGTGGACCCAATGCTGATATATATTGAAGCTGGAGCTTCTTCAAGCTGTGAGCTGGTTGCGGAATTTGTTCCATATTTGAGTTCTCACATTGAAATTGATGATGTGGAGGCGACAATTATGCTTTCCGGTATGCTGATTGATACACAGCGTTTTACTGTGCGTACAGGAGTGCGTACATTTGATGCTGCCAGCATGATTCGTAAATGGGGTGCAGATCCGATTATCGCAGATCAATATCTAAAAGATGATTATTCTACGTTTGAAATGAAGAATACGATTACAAAGTATTGTGAACGAAGAAGCAATGGTGTGATTATTGCGGCAGTTGCAGAGAGTGAAGCGACCAGTCGTTCGATCATGTCGCAGGCTGCTGATCAGATTCTGAGTGTTCAAGAAGTAGAAGCGGTATTTGTCATTTCAAAAACGCTGGATGGTGCTTATGCTATATCTTCTCGAAGCAAAGGCAGAATCAATGTGCAGATTATTATGGAACGCATGAAGGGCGGAGGACATTTTACTGCTGCTGCACTGCAGAGAGAACGTTCATCAGTTCAGGAATTAAAAGCTGAATTGATCAAAACACTGGATGAATATTTTATGGAGGTTAAGGAAAATGAAAGTCATCATGTTAACTGATGTAAAAAAAGTAGGTAAAAAAGGTGAAATTGTAGAAGTTGCCGATGGGTATGGACGCAATTTTCTGATTCGTGGAGGTTATGCAGTTCAGGCGACTGCTGGCTCACAGAAAGTGCTGGATCAGCAGATGGTTCAAGAAGCACTGAATGAACAGGAAAAGAAGGTGAAGGCTGAAGAAACAGCACATCGTCTTGAAAACATCACACTTCGCTTTCATGTGAAGAGTGGAAAAGAAGGACGTGTTTTTGGCTCTGTATCAACAAAACAGATTGTTGAAGAATTGAGAAAGCAAGGAATCAACGTAGATAAGCGCAAGATTCTTGATACTGCTCCAGTTTCTTCACTAGGTGTGACAAAAGTTCGTATTGAGCTTTATAAAGATGTGATTGGCACAATCAATGTGCATTTATTGGAAAAGTAAGGAGGTGTTCTCATGAGCCGGCAAATGCCAAACAGTATTGAGGCGGAACAGGCTCTTCTGGGAGCAATGCTGATCTATGAAAGAAGTGTACGCATTGCTTTGGATGAAGGCTGCCGCAATCAGGATTTTTATCTGGAAGCACATCGTAAAATCTATAGTGTCATGGAATCGCTGGCGGCAGATGGGAAACCTTGTGATGTAACGACGGTAGCTAGCCGTCTTCAGGATTTGAATCAGCTTGATTCATGCGGTGGAATGAATTATCTTCTGCAGCTTTCTGACAGTGCTGTAACATCATCCAGTACGAAACATTATGTAGAAATTCTTCAGAACAAGGCTTATCTTCGCAATCTGATTGAAACAGCTCAGCAGATTGCTGAAGAAGGATTTAACGAAGCTGAAGATGTTGAAATTGTTTTGGACAGTGCAGAAAAGAAGATTCTGGATGTTACTCGTACTCGTCGTACAACTGAATTCAGAACCAGTGCAGAAGTTGTCAATACGGTCATGGAAAACATCTACAAGATGAAAAATCAGAAAAGCCGTATTACTGGTATTCGAACAGGGTATAAAGAACTGGATGATACAACCAATGGACTCCAGCGCGGTGATTTGATTATTCTGGCAGCTCGACCTTCGATGGGGAAGACTGCTTTTGCGCTGAATCTTGCCCTCAATGCAGCTCAGCTTCAGACTGATCAGGCAGTAGCAGTATTCTCGCTGGAAATGCCTGCTGAACAGCTGATTCAGCGTATGATGTCTACAAAAAGTGAAGTGGATGGCATGAAGATTCGCTCTGGCTATCTGAACAATGATGAAATGAATTCTTTGGCAGAAGCTGCAACAGAAATGCGTGCCATGAAAATTTATATTGATGATACGCCAGGAATTCGTGTGAGTGAAATCTTTTCAAAGTGCCGCAAACTGAATGCTGAACATGGTCTGTCTTTGATTGTGATTGACTACATTCAGCTGATCACAGGTAATGGACGAAATTCAGACAATCGTCAGCAGGAAGTCTCTGAAATTTCACGTGGCTTAAAAGCACTTGCCCGTGAATTGAAAGTACCTGTGATTGCTTTGTCGCAGCTTTCTCGTAAAGTGGAAGAACGTACTGAAAAAATACCTATGCTTTCGGATTTGCGTGAATCAGGGGCAATTGAACAGGATGCGGACATCGTTATGTTTTTGTATCGTGAGGCCTACTATGCTAAGCTGAAAGATAAAGATGAATCCATTACCAATGAAAGTGTTGATGTCATCATCGCAAAGCATCGTAATGGGGCAACGAAGAGTTTGACGCTTTCTTTTGAAAGAAACATCAATTCCTTTAAAAATCCTGCATTGGAATATGAGGGGGTTTGACCATGAAGAAGTTGACTCTGACTGCAGCAGCATTGCTGTTCAGTGCTGCGATGGCGTTTCTTTTCCCGTCTATCAGTTTTACTGAGTCTTCAAACGGACTTGAATCACTAGATGTGACGCATGATACGGTGTTTACACAGAAAATTGAAGGCGTTTATGATTCGCCTCGGGAAACGACATACATTTATGTTCATGGAAAACTTTTAGGAGCTTTAGAAGAACCTGCACGAATTGATCAGTTTTTGTCTGATCTTTATGAAGCGGAATACATGGAAGACTATCCTGGGACTGCTTTGGGATTAGGAGAAGATGTCTATCTTTCTAAAGAACTGAGTTTATACAATTATGAAGACATTGATCATCAGATTATTGATTATCTGAAACGAAGTAATTCTATCGGAGTGCAGGTCCATGCAGTTGAATTTTCTGACTCAAAGGGTGTTTATGATACCATTTATGTGAAAAACATTGATGATTTCTATGCTGCCCGAGATAAGTTTCTAATGTATTTCTGTACTGAAGATACACTGAAATATGTACGAAACAATCAAACTATTCCTGAATTGACAACCTATGGTTCAAGAGAAATAGGGGTCAAGATTCAGGAAACCATGACTGTCATTCAGACAGTTGCCAAACCGAATCAGATTCTTCAGAATGAACAGGAAATTCTATCTTATCTTAGTTACGGTGAAAATCAGGAAAAAGAATACTATGTCACTGTTGAAGGAGATACAGTGGATGGTGTAGGAACAAAAACCGGGCTGACAGGAACGCAGGTCATGATTCTGAACAATGATATTCTTTTGAGTACGACACAGCTTCTTGAACCTGGAACTGAACTGAATGTTCGTTACCTTGATCCGATCATCAATGTAGAAGTCCAGGTTGAACTCATTCGTAAAGAAGAAATCTATCCTGGAGAAGCAGAGATTATTCTGGACAATACCGTCAAAGAAGGACAGGAACAGATCATTCAGGAAGCACAGGATGGATACAAGAATGTCAAATACATAGAAACATATTTGAATGGACAGTACGTTTCCTATTATCTTCATTCTGAACAGATCACTCAGCTGCCTGTCAATGAAATTCGTATTCAGGGAACGATGGTTATTCCTGGAGTGGGTACAGGTAATTTCAGATGGCCTTGTGATAATCCTCGTATTTCATGTACGGTTGGATGTTATGCAGGACATCGTGCAGTGGATATCGTGAACATCTATCAGCGCTATGGCAATGTGTATGCTGCTGACAGAGGAACTGTGGAAACAACGGGATATAACAGTATCAGTGGCTATTATGTGATTATCAATCACAACAATGGTCTAAAGAGTTATTATGGACATCTCAATAAGCCTTGTTATGTTGATGAAGGAACCAATGTAGATCGTGGTGAAGTCATAGGACAGATTGGACAAACAGGTGTTGCGACAGGTCCTCATATCCATTTCTATATTGTGAAAACAGATGGAACTCGTCCGCATCCATGCATTTATCTTGGGTGCAAGTACTAATATGAAATATTTTGGATTATGCAGCGGTTCCAAGGGGAACTGCTGGATTATAAAGACGAAGAAAACCACAGTCATGCTGGACTGTGGTTTCACTAAAAAATACCTGATTGAAAAGATGAAAGAAGAAGGCATTGATCCAAATCAGCTAGATGCACTTTTGATTACTCATGATCATTCTGATCACATCAAGCAGCTGAAGGCATTTGCCCATCTTCCTGTTTACAGTGTTTGCCCACTGGAAATAGGAGTTCGTCTTACACCATATGAATCATTTGAAATCAATGATCTGAAGATTACACCGATTGCAGCTTCACATGATGCAAAAGGGTGCTGCGGATATCTTTTTGAACAGGAAGGAACATCTTTGCTGTATCTGATAGATACAGGCTATGTTTCTAAAACGAATCTAAAGATGATGGAAAATCTGGATTATTACATTCTTGAAAGCAATCATGATGTGGAAATGCTGATGAAAACACAAAGACCGTTTTCACTAAAATCAAGAATTTATTCGGATCATGGCCATTTATGCAACGAGGATTGTGCCTATGTGCTCTCACAGGTTGTTGGGCCAAAAACCAAAGAAATTACATTGGCACATTTGAGTGAAGAAGCAAATACGCCTCAAAAAGCTTTGGAAACGGCTCGTTCCTCTTTGAAAGGATATTTGGGAGTGCTTCAGGTAGCGATGCAGAAAGAATGCGTCAAGGGAGGCTGTGAATGAAAAAACTGGGAATTTTACTGTTTGTGATACTGATTTTTTACTGTGCTTTTTTGACTTTTCAGATCAGTGAGCTGAAAAAAGGAAACAATGCAGGTGAGCAGGATTCTGTTACCTACGTGAATAAAACAGTCACTGGATTTTCGACTGATTTGACTAAAATCATTGAAAATACTGGTGCACAGGTTGTGCATGTAGATGCGTTTCACTCTTCTTCTACAGCTTCTTTAAGCGGAGTGATTGTTTCTGAAGATCAGGAAAAGACAGTGATTGTAACAAATGCAAAAGACATTGAAAACGCATTAAGTATTTCTGTGACTTTTGACAATGGAGAAAGTGTTACTGGAACATTGGAAGGTGTAGATTCATTGACTGATTTGGCGGTGATCAGCACTCATCCATCTTTTTCATCAACGCCCGTTACAGTAGCGGACAGTTCTGTTCTTTCACTTGGAGAATGGGTCATTGCAGTAGGAAGCGATATTCGAACTGATTTTTTGCCTTCTGTTTCTGTAGGGGTTATTTCAGGAAAGAATCGGCCGTATTCATTTACTTCTTTTGTACAGATGCATGATCCATTGAATGTTCATATTGCTGATTTGGACATTGGACAAGGCACTGCAGGAGGTGCAGTTGTCAACATGCAGGGAGAACTGATTGGGATTTCTTCCTCAGTGTTAAGTGAGAATGGACAATGTGTCATCATCCCTGCTGAAGAAGTTGTTGAAGTAGTTCGTCTGATTCTTGAAAAACAGGAAGTACAGCGTCCAGTTCTTGGTATGACAGCGAAAGTGATTTCAGAAATGACGGCTTATCAGAAAAGTCAGCTGGCAATTCAGCTGGATCAGATTGAGGGTTTGTATGTCACTTCTGTGGAACGAGGAGGCCCATGCGACCTTTCAGGAATTGAGCAGGGAGACATTGTACTGGAAATGAATGGAAACAAATTATCAGATTTAAACACATTAAGAACACAGCTGTATGCCCATGATCCATCAGATCAGATTGAGCTGACTATTTTACGAGGAACTAATCAGATGAAAGTGATGGTCACTCTGCAATGATTCGTTTGATTTGTGTTGGAAAATGCAAAGAAAAGGCATTGAATCAATTGATTCAGGAATATGTCAAGCGCATCAGTGGCTACTCTAAGATAGAAATCATTGAAACAGAAGAACTGATGGCTCCTCAAAGTAATTCAGCTGCTCAAAATCAGAATGTGATTGAACAGGAAAGCGCACAGTCTTTAAAGAAAATCAAAGCATCTGATTATGTGATTTTGCTTGATTTACATGGCAAAACAATGAGCAGTGAAAAATTTGCTGCGAAAATCAACGAGATTCAAACTTATCATTCTTCAGATATCACTTTTGTGATTGGAGGATCCCTTGGTGTCAGCGATGATTTGCGTAAACGTGCTGATTTTGCCTGGAAGCTTTCGGAGAATACATTCCCTCATCAGCTTGTACGGCTTCTGTTAGCTGAACAAGTGTATAGAGCCTTTAAAATCCTTAGAAATGAGCCTTATCACAAATGATTTTTAACTTGTAACCGATTTGAAAATGGTTTACAATGAAATTAAGTTATTAGGAGGAATTTCAAAAATGAAACAGATTTCTGTATTGGTTGTAGATCCAGTGGGGCTGCATGCACGTCCAGCTACTGTTGCAGTAAATGCAGCAAGTAAGTTCAAAAGTGAAGTAAAAGTTGCTTTTAAAGGACGTTCAGTCAATATGAAGTCCATTATGGGCGTTATGTCTCTGGGTATCCCAACTCAGTCTGAGGTTGTTATTTCCTGCGAAGGTGAAGATGAAGAAGTAGCAATCAGCACAATTGAAGAAGTTCTGCGCACTCAGAAAGTTATCGCTTAATGAGGATTAAAGAAGACGGTCAGGGGACTGTCTTTTTTCTTGTGTATTTTTGGCGTATATGGGATAATGTAAGAAATATTTTGGAGGAATAGGACAATGAATAATTTAGGAAAAGTAGAGCTTCATCTGCATTTGGATGGATCTCTTGACTTGAAAACTGCGTATCATCTTGCAATGGAGAGAAATGTCATTGATGAAAGCTGGACAATGGAACAGTTCACAGAAAAAATGACAGTGCCATCTGATAATCCAAGTCTGGAAGAATGTTTGAAATGTTTTGATTTTCCAATCGCAATCATGCAGGACAAAGAAGCTTTATCAGAATGTACATATACATTGATTCGCAATTTGAATGATCTGGGACTGATTTATGCTGAAATTCGTTTTGCCCCTCAGGTTCATATGCAAAAAGGCCTGACTCAAGATGAAGTCATTGAGGCAGTTCTTGATGGAAAGAATCGTGCTGAAAAGGACTTCCCAAATATCAAAACAGGAATTATCTGCTGCTGTATGACTTACGGAAATGCAAAAATCAACGAAGAAGCAAATCTGGAAACTATTCGTGCGGCAAGAAGATGGCTTGGAAAAGGTGTTGTTGCAGCCGATTTGGCAGGTGCTGAAGGCCTCTGTCCAATGCTGGATTTCAAGCCTCTGTTTGATCTGGCGAAGGAACTTGAACTTCCATATACAATCCATGCTGGAGAAGCAGGACCTGCATCTTTTGTAAAAGATGCAATGGATATGGGGGCATGGCGAATTGGTCATGGAGGGCATTCTGCCGATGATCCTGAAGTCATGAAAGAAGTCATCGAAAAGAAAATGACTTTAGAAGTTTGTCCAACAAGCAATATCCAGTGCCATTGCCAGCCTTCTTATGAAGAGCACGCCATCATCAAATTATATCGTGCAGGTGCACGCGTTACCATCAACTCAGATAACATGACTCTTTCTCGTGTAACCACGCATACAGAAATTGACAAGGCGCTGACACGAATGGGATTTACAGAAGCTGATATCAGAAAGATGACAGAATATGCAATTGAAGCAGCTTTCCTGTCAGATGAAGAAAAAGCAGAACTAATGAAAAAGATTTAAGGATGAGAAATCATCCTTTTTTTCTGAGCATATGAAATGACAATGAAGTTAGCTTATGCTAATATTTAATCAACAAAAGGAAGAGGTGATGTGATGAACAAATATCGTATGTGTCGAAAGAAAGTGAATGATTAACTGTATCAGCAGATACAGAGAAATACAAAATAGAAATATGTAAATAGGAGGAAAAGTTATGAAAAAAGAATTAGCAGTTTCTATGAATAAATATCTTGCAAACATTGGAGTCGAGTACATTAAGCTTCATCACCTGCACTGGAATGTAGTAGGTGTTAACTTCAAATCCATTCATGAATACCTGGAAGGTTTATATGATGGACTTGCTTCATCACTGGATGAAGTAGCAGAACTTTTGAAAATCCATGATGAAGTTCCTGCTGCATCTTTAAAAGAATATCTGGAACTTGCCAGCATTGAAGAGCTGGAGGCAGGTGAGCTGCACGGTAAAGAAGTTCTTGAGATCGTTCTAAAAGATTTCAAAGAAATGAGAAATCAGGCAGAAGCACTGAGAAATCAGGCGGATGAAGAACATCTCTTTGGAGTAGTCAGTGCTTTAGAAGGCGATCTTGAGCAGTACGATAAAAATATCTGGTTCATTAAGGCAATGCTGAAATAATCGTTGACTGGCTGCAGAAATGCAGCCAGTCTTTTCAGTTTTGTGATACAATCATTTTATGAAATATTGCTATGTGTTTAATTATCGAGAAATGGACAAAGAGCTGTTTGAACTGGAGTGCAGACAGCTTTTTGGTGCTGCACCAAAAGGGAAAGTGTTTGTCACGGATGTGGATGTTTCTTCGGAGCATAGTCCTTTTATGCATGAAAAAATCACAGTTTTATGCAGTGCAGAAGAAGCTGATCAGCTTGTTTTAGAAGTAGAGCAGCTCCATTTAGAAAGTGATGCATATAAGGTAGTGTTTCTTGGAAAAAGGACGCAAGTTGATTATGAACTTCAATTGAGGTTATGCCGAGAATGTGGAAATGTCATTGAAGGTGAATTTTCTCTTTATGAACCTAAAGTGCTTTTTGGCATTGTATATACGGATGGAAAATGGCTGTTTGGCACTGTGGAAAAGATGGATAAGCGCTGGCTGAAGCATCACTCTAAACCTCATTCCTATTCGTATTCTCTGCCTGTTCGATTAGCACGCTGTTTGATTTCAATTGCAGGAAAAAATGATCGCACAAGAAAACTGCTTGATCCATGTGCCGGTGTAGGAACAGTGGTGCTTGAAGGACTTCATTTAGGGTATGATATTCAAGGCATTGAGATGAATCCGCCGATTGCACAGGATGCCAATCGCAATTGTGCATATTATGGCTATCCAGAAGTGATTACGTGCATGGATATGACCAAGGCGAAAAGACAAGCTGATTGTGTCATATTAGATATTCCTTATGGTGTAATGGAAACAGCAGATGAAGCACTGCAGATAAAACTGCTTGAAGGGTGCAGAAATCTGGCGGATGAGCTGGTTTTGGTCAGTATTGAACCAATGAAGCATCAACTTCATCAGACAGGCTGGAGAATTGAGGCGCAAGTGCCTTTTATCAAGCAGCAGTTTGTTCGTTATGTCACAGTTTGCCATGCTCAAAAACTCGAAAATCATGTGTGAAAGCGCTTTGAACATGATATAATGATACTATCAATGAAAAAGAAAGAGGAATAGAAAATGAATCAACATGAAATCTGGAAGAATCATCCTAATCTTGATGCTAAACTCAGAGAAGAATTGGAAACTCTGAATGAAAAGCAGCTTGAAGACGCGTTCTATACCAACATCGAATTCGGTACTGCCGGTATGAGAGGCCTTTTGGGTGTTGGATGCAACCGCATTAACGTTCATACTATCCGTAAGGCAAACCAGGGCTTTGCCAACTATATCAACGCCAACGGTGCTGAAGCAGCTGCACGAGGTGTTGCGATTGGTTATGACAACCGTCACATGAGCTATGAATTCGCAATGGATTCTGCAAAGATGCTGGCAAAAAACGGCATCAAAGTGTATGTGTTTGAAAGCTTGAGACCTACACCTGAACTGAGTTTTGCGGTTCGTCATTTTAACTGCTTTGGCGGTATTATGATTACTGCATCTCATAATCCTAAAGAATACAACGGCTATAAACTGTATGATGAAAAGGGCTGCCAGCTGATTCCTGATCTGGCTGCAAAGGTCATTGCAGAAGTAAACGCAATCGAGGACCCTCTGGCACTGGTTGCTGAATGCACACCTGAACAGGAAGCTTTGATCACTGTTATTGGCAAAGATGTAGATGAAGCTTACTATGAAGAAGTGCTGAAGATTCAGATTCATCCTGAAGTGGAAAAAGGAAATATGAGAATTGTCTTCTCTCCTGAACACGGTACTGCTAACATTCCTGTTCAGGAAGTATATAGAAGAACTGGATACAACTGCATTCCTGTTGTAGAACAGTGTTCACCAGATCCTGATTTCTCAAATACAAAATCACCAAACCCAGAAGAGCTGAAGGCTTATGAATTGGCACTTGAATATGCTAAGAAGAACGAAGCTGAACTGATTCTGGTTTGTGACCCAGATGCTGACCGCATGGGTGTTGCAGTTCTGCATGAAGGTGAATACCATGTGTTGACTGGTAATCAGAGTGGTGCTGTATTGATTGAATACATCCTGTCTCAGTATACAGAAATGGGTACAATGCCTGAAAATCCAGTGATGTTCAACACTGTTGTAACAAGTGATCTGGGTGAAAAGATTGCCAACAAGTATGGAGTCGTTTGTGAAAAGACACTGACTGGCTTTAAGTTCATCGGTGAAAAGGTAGCCAAGTATGAAGTGACTCATGAAAAGAATTATGTCTTTGGCTATGAAGAAAGCTATGGAAGCTTGATTGCGCCATTTGTACGTGACAAAGATGCTCCTCAGGCATGTCTGATGCTGGCTGAAGCTGCATGCTTCTATCAGGCAAAGGGCAAGACACTTGTGGATGTACTGAATGACTGTTATGCAGAACATGGCACTTATGAAGAAACACAGGTTGCAATTTCTCTTGCAGGTAAGGAAGGTGCTGAAAAGATTCAGAGCATTCTGGCTAATCTGCGCAAAGATGTGCCAACTGAAATTGCTGGTGTGAAAGTAACTCGTGTTCAGGACTTTGATCAGAAGACTGATGTTGTTGGTGGAGAAGTGAAACCTCTGGAAGGTTTTGTCAAGTCCAATGTGTTGAAATACTATCTGGAAGATGGAAGCTGGATTGCAGTTCGTCCATCTGGTACTGAACCTAAGTGCAAATTCTATTTCTGCATCAAGGGTGCTGACAAGGCTGATGTAAAAGAAAAGACAGCTCGCTATCACGAAGCTGCTAAAGAATGGTCTAAATAAAAGCTTATGGCACAGGATTTCCTGTGCCTTTTTTTTAAAAAGGAGGTCGCAATGGAAAAAGAATTGCTTCTTGAACGATATTTGAATGGACATTGTCTAAATGCCTATGAATTGCTTGGTGCACATCCATGGACTGAACAAGGCAGTTCAGGAGTACGTTTTACTGTATGGGCTCCACATGCTAGAAATGTACAGGTGATTGGCAGTTTTAACGGCTGGAATGGTGTACAGGGCTGGATGGAGAAAATACAGGGAGCTTTTTTCCAGCTTTTTGTTCCTGGTGCAAAAGAAGGGGATTTATATAAATATCACATTCAGGGATCGGATGGTATATGGCGTACAAAGGCGGATCCTGTTGCCTTTTTCAGTGAACTTCGCCCACATAACAGTTCCATTGTGTATGATTTGAAGAAGTATCAATGGAACGATCAAAACTGGATGAAAACAAGAACAAAGAATGTTGATCAGCCTATGAACATCTATGAAATTCATGCTGGAGCTTGGAAGCATCATTTAGATGGAAGCTGGATGAGTTATGAAGAATTGGCGGAAGAGCTGATTCCATATTTGAAAAAGAATTCTTTTACTCACGTGGAATTGATGCCTTTGAATGAACATCCTTTTGATGGTTCCTGGGGATATCAGCCCCATGGATGCTTCAGCTGCACAAGCAGATATGGAACACCTGATCAGTTTATGAAATTTGTTGATATGCTTCATCAGAATCAGCTGGGTGTCATCATGGATTTTGTACCTGTTCATTTTGTGAAAGATGATTTTGGCTTGATACATTTTGATGGTGAATCCTGTTATGAATCAAAGTATATTCATGACGCCTATAGCCCATGGGGAACTATGAATTTTGACTTGTGGCGTGAAGAAGTACGTTCATTTTTGATGAGCGCTGCAGCGATGTGGTGTGACAAATACCATGTTGATGGGCTAAGAATGGATGCTGTAAGTCATATCATTTACTGGGGAGGCGACAAAAATCGCGGTGTCAATGAAGGTGCACTTGCATTTCTTCGCAGAATGAATTATTATCTTTCTGTGTACTTTCCTGAAGTGATGCTGATAGCGGAAGATTCCAGTGATTTTCCTAAGGTCACAGCATCTACATTTGAGATGGGTTTAGGCTTTGACTACAAATGGGATATGGGATGGATGAATGATACATTGCAGTATTTTTCGGTTGATCCTATTTACAGGAAGTATGATCATCACAAGCTTACATTTTCGATGATGTATTTTTATTCTGAACGTTTTTTGATGCCTTTGAGTCATGATGAAAACGTACATGGAAAAAAGACAATTCTGAATAAAATGTGGGGGAATTATGACCAAAAGTTTGCTCAGGCGAAAGTACTGTATCTATACATGTACACTCACCCTGGCAAAAAGTTGAACTTCATGGGAAATGAGTTGGGGATGTTCCGTGAGTTCGATGAAACACGCGAAAACGACTGGTTCCTGTTGGATTACAGCCGTCATGCCGCTTTTGCGCGTTACTTTGAAGACTTATGTAAAATCTATGCGCAACATGCCGCATTCAGTGAAAGAGATTTCACGTTTGATGGTTTTAAATGGATCAATTGTGATAATGCAGATCAAAGTGTTTTCACATATACTCGTGAAACAGAGAAAGCATGTTATATCATTGTGCTGAATCTGACACCTGTGGGGTATGAAAAGTACCGAATTGGGGTACCTTATCACGGGAAATACAAAGAATTGATCAATAGTGAGAAGGAGATCTACGAAGGTTGCAACATGTGCAATCCTGAATCTATCCTGTCTGAGAAAACAGAATGGGACAGATTGAAGCAAAGCATAGAGATCCGACTGGCACCATTCTCTGGAATCATATTCCAGACAACCAAGCGTAAAAAGAAAAAGAAAAGTGAGGAAGAATGATGTTTTCAAACAAAGAGGAATTCAAACAGCAGTATGCTGAGCGAATGATCAAAATGTATGGGCGTTCACTGGAGTCTGCTCATATTACTGAACAGTATCTTGTACTGGGTGAGATGATTCGTGAGTATGCCAGCATCCATTGGAAGAAGACAAAAGATCAGGTTGCACAGGAAAGTGCAAAGCAGCTGTACTATTTTAGTATGGAATTTCTGATTGGACGTCTGATGACCAACAACATGATGAACCTTGGTATTTATGAAATGGTTCGTGATGGTCTGGCAGAACTGAACGTTGATCTTAACCAGCTGGAAGATCTTGAAAGTGATGCAGGGCTTGGAAACGGTGGTCTGGGAAGACTGGCTGCATGTTTCCTGGATTCTTTGGCTTCATTGCAACTTCCTGGAAACGGAAACTGTATCCGTTATCAGTATGGACTGTTCAAACAGAAAATCGTCAATGGCTATCAGGTGGAAGTTCCAGATCAGTGGCTGAAAATCGGCAACATCTGGGAAGTCAGAAAGCCAAAACATGCAGTGGATGTTAAATTCTTCGGGCATGTAGAAGTTAGGCAGGATGCAAATGGCAAATTGATATTTAACCATGTGGATGCAGAATGTGTTCGTGCGGTTCCTTATGACATGCCTATCGTTGGTCATCAGACAGATGAAACCAACACACTGCGCCTGTGGGATGCAGAAGCATCTGAAAATCTGCCTGCAGGAAAGGATTTCATTAAGTATCTGCAGGATGTCAATGCGATTACTCGCAACGTTTATCCAGATGATTCCACTGAGGATGGACGCCTACTGCGTGTCAAGCAGGAATATTTCTTTGTGTCTGCAGGACTTCAGGCGATCGTTAAGCAGCACATGAGAACTTATGGCACAATGGATAATTTCCATGAAAAGATTGTTATTCAGCTGAATGATACTCATCCAGTTCTGTGTATCCCAGAATTGATGCGTATCCTGATGGATGAATATGGTTATGACTGGGATTCAGCATGGCACATTGTAACGCATACAATGGCTTATACAAATCATACAATCATGTCAGAAGCTCTAGAAAAGTGGCCAGTGCGCTATATTTCACGTCTTTTGCCACGTGTATGGATGATTATTCAGGAAATTCATCGCCGTTTTACACTGGAAGTTCAGCATCGTTTCCCATCTGATAAAGGAATGGAAAACCGCGTTGCAATCATTAAGGATGATACAGTGCATATGGCAAATCTGGCGGTTGTCGGCAGCTTCAGTGTTAATGGTGTTGCTGCACTTCATACAGACATCATTAAACGTGATCTGTTTGGTGATTTTGTAAGACTATGGCCAGATAAATTCAATAACAAAACAAATGGTATTACTCATAGAAGATGGCTTCTTTACTCCAACCCTCAGCTAAGAGAGCTGCTGGATGAAGTCATTGGAACTGAATACCACAGAGATCCATCACAGCTTGAAAAGCTGATGGCTCATGTCGATAACACTGAACTGCAGGAACGTTTCATGGCAGTCAAGAAAGAGCGTAAAGCAATTCTGGCTGATCTGATCAAGAAAGAAACAGGAATTGAAATTGATTCTAATTCTATTATTGATGTTCAGGCAAAGCGTCTTCATGCCTATAAGAGACAGCTTCTGAACATTCTGCATGTCATGTATTTGTATCAGAGAATGAAGGAAGACAAGTCTTTCAGAATTACTCCGCATACTTTTGTCTTTGCAGCAAAAGCAGCTCCTGCCTATGTATTTGCCAAGGCAGTCATTAAGCTGATCAACAGTGTTGCAGAAGTTGTCAACAATGATCCTGAAATTGATGGTATGCTGAAAGTTGTGTTCATTCCTAACTACAGTGTTTCTATTGCTGAAAAACTGATGAATGCTGCAGATGTATCTGAACAGATTTCAACTGCCGGCAAGGAAGCATCAGGTACCGGAAACATGAAGTTCATGATGAACGGATCAGTAACACTGGGAACACTGGATGGTGCTAATGTGGAAATTGATGCACTGGTTGGACGCGAGAATGATGTGATTTTCGGATGCACAGTAGAAGAAGTTGCTCGTCTGAAGCCAACATACAGTTCATGGACACTGTACAACAGTGATCATCGTATCCGTAAGGTCGTTGATTCACTGAACAATGGTACATGGTCAAAGAATTCAGATGAATTTAAATCCATCTATGCAGATCTGATGTACAATAACGATGAATATTTCGTTCTTCAGGATTTTGATGCATATATCAAAGCACAGGAAGAAGTTGAACGTCGTTATCAGGATCGCAGTGCATGGGCAAGAATGTGTCTGGTCAACATTGCTAAATCAGGTTTCTTCTCTTCAGACCGTACAATCAATCAGTATGCTGAAGAAGTATGGAACATTAAGCCAGTTCAGGTAAAAGGCTAATTCATGCAGTAAGTAAAAAGAGATTGCAATCGGCAATCTCTTTTCTATTGGAAAAAAAATCTTAAAATGCAATGGATTTGAACACTTGATGATCCAATGTGTAAATGGTGAAACGATGATCTTCCAAAACTGCATACGTTCTTGGATTGTTTTCTTTTGGAAGCGTGATGGAACCAGGATTCAGCACAATTAGATTCTTCTCTGATTTTGCGATAGGAAGATGAACGTGACCATAAAGTATCATGTCTACATTCGATAAAGGCTGCTCAGGATTGACAAGATGTCCATGAGTCATAACACATAGCTTTTCGCCTACTTGGATATGCTTACATGTGTCCATGATAGGGAAATTCAGCATCATTTGGTCTACTTCTGCATCACAGTTCCCTCTAACTGCCTGTATGTTTAGTTTGTTTAAGACGTCAATTACCTGTTTTGGATCATAGTTTTCTGGAATAGGATTTCTTGGTCCATGATAAAGAAAATCACCAAGAGCCAGCACCTGCTGAATCTGATGGTGTTCCATCGCTTTTACCAGATGATGAACAGAATCAATCGATCCATGAATGTCTGATACAACAATTGTTCTCATAATACCCTTCTTTCAATGACCACATTGTACA
>JAFQKG010000028.1 GCA_017397025.1 Erysipelotrichaceae bacterium
ATCTGTCAAGTCTGATGAAAACGCATGTAGCTGCTCAGAAATCTATCTTTTTTAGAATGATTCCTCGATCACTAAAGTATTTTGCCTTTAAGATAGGCTATGCTTTATTTGACGAAAGCAATTCTTCACTGACATTTACCAACCTAGGCAGTGTCAATCTTCCTGAAATCATGCATCCTTATGTTGAAAAAATCGACTGTTATCTGTCTCCACGTACAGGTTCTCCATATAATTGTGCAATGATTGCTTATAGAGATTATGTTTCTTTGAATTTCAGCAGTTTTAATCGAAACAATGCACTTGAAAAACATTTTTTTGATACTCTTGATGAAATCATGAATTCAGTAGAACTTTCTGTTTGAAATCGAAAGTTTTTAGTGAATTTTAAAGAGGTAACTGATATAATAAATGTGTTTTTGAAAGGTGGTTATTAATATGGGACGTGCTCATGAAGTCCGTGCTGCTTCCATGGCGAAAACAGCAGCTATGAAATCCAAACTTTATTCACGCTACGGGAAAGAATTATATATCGCAGCAAAGGCAGGGGTTCCTGATCCTGAAATGAATCTGGGACTGAAAAGAAAGATTGCTGAAGCTAAAGCGAATCAGGTTCCTGCAGATGTCATCAAGCGTGCAATTGAAAAAGCGAAAGGCGGAACTGGTGAAAACTATGATTCATGCCGTTACGAAGGATTTGGTCCTGGGGCTGCAACAATTGTCATTGACTGTCTGACTGACAATACAAACCGTACAATCTCTGATATCAAGACTTGCTTCAACAAATCCAAGTGCAAACTGGGTGTTGGAGGATCTGTATCACACAGCTATACTTCTGTTGGTTTGCTTTCATTCAATTATGAAGATGAAGAAGCAATGCTGGATAATCTGATTATGGCAGAAGTTGAAGTGACTGATTTGGAAGTTGAAGATGGTTTGATGACAGTGTACACAGCACCAAATGATTTCTTCAAGGCTCAGACTGCAATTACTGAAATGCTGGGAGAAGTTGAATTTGATGTCTGCGAACTGACAATGCTTCCAGATGAATATGTCACTGTTGATAATGCAGATGACAAGGTTCTCTGGGATCGTCTTCTGATGCTTCTGAATGAAGTGGATGATGTACAGAAGATTTATCACAACGTAAAAGACTAAGCATAAGAACAAGCCTTTTTCAAGGCTTTTTTTCTTTGTGTGCAGTTTTTATAATAAAGACGGTGAAGTGCAGATGGAACTAAAATATTGTGCAGATCATATTGATTTAATTCTTGCGAAAAATAGAGCTGATTCTAAAGTGTTGTTTGAAACAGAACACTCCATTGTGATTCTGGATGAAAGCATGCCCTGTCTTTTTATTTCCTGTACAGATGAGAATGAGATAAAGGACATGATTGAGTGCATTGATGACTCCAAGGGCTATACTATGGCTGTTCATCAAGAAAAGATTGCTGAATTCTTTCCTGAGTATCAAAAGTATCTTAGATGCGTAAATCTTTTGTATGAAAAGGATTCACTGGAAGAACTGATTAGCCCTTATCCAATTCGTAGGCTTGAATCCAAAGATGTACAACAGGCTTCAATGCTGTATCGAAAGATGGAAGAGAATGGATATGTACGGCATTGTATTGAAAGAAATGCATGTTATGGCATGTTTGATGGAGAAAAGCTAATTGCGATGATTGGGGAGCATGATGAAGAAATCATGGGGCTTTTGGAAGTGCATCCTGATTATCGCAGAAGACATTTGGCCATGATTTTATTAAATAATATGATGCATGTTCAAACAGCGAAAGGAAAGCCTGCTGCTTCACAAATTGAAATCGGAAATGAAGCCTCTTTTAGGCTTCATGAAAAACTAGGCTTTACAAAAGGCAATGAAATTGTTACCTGGATGCGGGTTAGAAAGAGGAAGTTATGATTATCAAACGCGATTTTACTTATTCAAAAGAAAAAAAGAACAGACCGCTGCATATTTATCTTCCAGACAATTACTATGAAACAGAGGAACGTTATCCTGTCATGTATTTCTTTGATGGGCACAATCTGTTTTTTAATGAAGATGCAACTTATGGCAAAAGCTGGGGAATGAAAGAATTTTTGAGCGGCTGGCCTAAAAATATGATCATTGTTGGAATTGAATGCGGGCATGGCGAAGGGGAAAGACTTAGTGAATATCTTCCTTATCCTGCTGAGCATGGAAGCTTTATGAAGTTTGAACCAAAAGGGGATGAAACTCTGAAATGGATCATTGAAGAGATCAAACCAGTGATTGATCGAGATTATCGCACGTATGACAATCGTCAGTGCACTGCCATTGGAGGCAGTTCTATGGGAGGACTGATGGCGCTTTATGGTGCAACTCGCTATAACCAGATCTTTTCTAAGGCTGCATGTGTTTCCAGCTCAATTGGCATTTGTCTGACATATATCATGAATGAGATTTATCGTCGTCCTGTGGATCCTGATACACGTATTTATCTGTCCTGGGGAACGAAAGAAGCATATCAGCTTGACAATATCTGGGAAGAAGACAGAAGCAGCAAAACTTATCAGTGGAATGCGCGTGTAGCGAAAAAACTGGAAAAAGAAGGTGCTGCTGTCAAAATGGTTTCACAAGTGGGCGGAGGCCACTGTGAAGCGGATTGGGAAAAACTTGTTCCTGATTTTATGGACTTTTTATGGATGCACTGAGATGATTCTCAGTGCTTTTTTATAAAAAACATGACACATGATGTGCCATGCTGGAAATTATTGAATTCGGATTGGATGGGCGATTTCACGCTTGATGAGTTCAGTGCGCTGTGCTGAAGTCATAAAGGATGCATACATGGTGGTTGCCTTAAGCTCCATTTTTCTTAAAGATGCAGGCATCTGTGCAAAGCTGGAGGCAACATCCACATCACATTCTCTTAAATGTTTTAGCCATTTCTGGCCTTTGTCATTAAAACCAAGAACACGCAGGGAAGTCAAAGGCGCTAAGTCTTTGGCTTCTTTTTTTGTGATTTGATTG
>JAFQKG010000029.1 GCA_017397025.1 Erysipelotrichaceae bacterium
TGTGTTTTGATTGCGAAAAATGATAAGGGCTATCATCATTGTATCAAAGCGAGCTCAATTTTAATGTCGAGTATTGAGAAATGTCTGTCTTTTGAACAGTTTTTGATTCTTTCAAAAGATTGTTTTGTTATTTTGTTTGCTGAAGGGGGCATTTTTGAAAATGCACTGAATCTGATGGATGAGAGTGAAGTTCTTCATCTTCTGAATGAATTGACACAGGATCTGCCTTCTTTTCATGTTGGACTTTCCTATCAGGATTTTCCATACTGGAAAGTACGCAATCAGCTTTTAAAAAAATGTGCTGTTCAGTTTCAAGTAAAAACAGTGGCATTAAGCAAGATTTATTATGCACAAGAGCAGGACGAAGCGTTGTATCGTGTTGTACGAGGGATTCGTCTTCAGAAAACACTGAAAGAATCTTCACTGACATCAGTGTTAGGTCGATGGATGCGTTCTGCTTCTGAAATGGCGCAGCTTTATGATGAAGACGATTTAAGAGAAACGGAGATCATTGCCTCACAATGCGAAGTGAATGTCTATTCCATTAAGGCTTCATTGCCAAAATTTCACTGTCCTGACCAGTTGAGTTCAAAAGATTACTTGACATCTCTTTGTGTAGCTGGTTTGAAAAAAAGATTTCAGGGAAAACAGGTGAAAGCGAACTACATTCAGCGTCTGCGCTATGAACTGGATGTCATTTTATCCATGAAATTTGAAGATTATTTTCTGATTGTCTGGGATTTTATCCGTTTTGCAAGAAAACAGGGGATCTATGTTGGCCCTGGAAGGGGTTCTGCAGCAGGTTCACTGGTGGCCTATTCTTTGGGGATTACACACATTGATCCATTGAAGCATGATCTTCTTTTTGAACGCTTTTTGAATCCTGAACGTATTTCTATGCCAGATATTGATACAGATTTTCCAGATGACAGACGTGATGAAGTGATTGAGTATGTTGCTTCTAAATATGGTCAAGATCATGTTGCACGTATCTGTACGTTTGGTACATTGGGTGCGAAGCAGGTTTTAAGAGATGTAGGGCGAGTCATGGATCTTCCGGTGCGTGAGATTGATCTTTTGTGCAAAGCCGTTCCATCTTCCTTGAAGATGACACTTGATCGTGCCATGAATGAATCAGAGCGTTTCAGAACGCTGATCCATTCCGATCCAAAGTTTATTCAATTGTTTGAAACTGCGCGAAAGCTTGAAGGACTGCCTCGTCATGTGAGCACGCATGCAGCTGGTGTTGTCCTCTCTTCTTTGCCGCTTTCAGAAGTGATTCCATGCATGGAAGTCGAAGAAGGGGTTGTATCAACGCAGTATACCATGGAATACATGGAAGAATTAGGATTGATTAAAATGGATTTTCTTGGTCTGAGAAATCTGACCATCATTGATGAGATTGTTACTGAGCTGAAAAAACATCGTCCTGATTTTGATATCATGAAAATTCCACTGGAAGATCAAAAAACGTTTGAATGCATCAAGAAAGTGGATACAATAGGAGTCTTTCAGCTTGAATCAGAGGGGATGAAAAATCTGATTAAGAAGATGCAGCCATCCTGTTTTGATGATATTGTAGCGACGATTGCTTTGTTTCGTCCAGGCCCAATGGACAACATTCCGCTGTATCTTGAAAATAAGCAGCATCCTGAAAAGGTAAGGATGCTTCATCCTGTGCTGGAGCCGATTTTAAAGTCAACCTATGGTGTTATGATTTATCAGGAACAGATCATGAGTACTGCTCAGGTCATGGCAGGATTTTCACTTGGTAAGGCAGATATTTTAAGAAAAGCAATGTCCAAGAAAAAAATGTCAGAACTGGAGGGTCTAAAGACTGACTTTATTCAGGGATGTTTAAAAAACGGCTATGATGAAAAGCTAGCTGTTGATGTCTATGAACTGATATTAAAATTTGCGAATTATGGATTCAACAAAGCACACAGTGTGGCCTATGGATTGATCGCCTATCAGATGGCCTATCTGAAAGCCAATGCGCCACTGGAGTTTTTTACGAGTCTTCTCAATAGTGTGATTGGCTCAGAAGTCAAGACTTCACAATACATAGATGAATGCCGCAGAAGAAATGTTCAGATTCTTCCTCCTTCCATCAATCTCTCTTCAGCACGTTATCTGATGGAAAACAATGCAATTCGCTTTCCTTTGTCTGCAATCAGTTCGATTGGCTCAGTAGGGGTACGAGAAATTCTTGAAGCAAGAGTACAATGCGGACGATTTGAAGATTTTTATGACTGCATTGCAAAACTGAGCATCCGCAAAGTCAATCGGCGTATGCTGGAAGCTTTGATTGATGCAGGTGCTTTTGATGAATTCAGGATGAATCGAAAGAGTATGAAAGCATCTTTGGATGATGCACTGAACTATGCTTCTTTGGTGAAAATTGAAACAAAAGATCAGGTTAGCATCAATCTCAATCTGGTTTCCAAGCCAATTCCTGTATCAGTGCATGAAAATATGCTTGAAAAAGCTGAGGCAGAAAAAAATGTTCTTGGATTCTATCTTTCCAATCATCCAATTCTTTCCATTAAGCAGATGAGGCAGATTCATTGCGAGAACTTTGCGATCTTACTGCAGAAGATGGGAATGATTCAAGGGTTTGGTATTGTCAGCAGAGTTCGTCAGCACAAAACAAAAAAAGGTGAATTGATGGCTTTTGTGACTCTTTCTGATGAATCTGGTTCACTGGATATGGCAGTCATGCCAAGGCAGTATGCGCGTTTTCAGCCTCTTTTCGAAAGAGGAAATTATCTTTTGTTTGAAGCAAAGAAAGATCGTGCTGATTCCTGCATTTTGCAAAGCTGCAGAAAAATTGAGGGATAAACATTCACGTGATGAACACATGAATGCGATATATTATTTACAGGTGGTGAAACTATGGCAAAAATTTTAATTGTAGATGATGAGGCAAGAATTCGTGAAGTAGTGAAGGAGTATGCCCTTATCAGCGGATATGAGCCTTATGAGGCAAGTGATGGACTGGAAGCCATTGAGATGATTTCAAAGGAAGATTTTGATTGTGTTATTTTGGATATTATGATGCCAAAACTGGATGGCTTTTCTGCCTGCAAACAGATTCGTAAATTGAAAAATGTGCCTGTCATTATGCTTTCTGCACGTCAGGAAGAATATGACAAGCTGTTTGGATTTGAACTGGGTGCGGATGACTATGTGGTTAAACCATTTTCTCCAAAAGAACTGATGGCAAGAGTCAAAGCAGTGATTGACCGTATGAAAGGAAAAGAAAATGAAGTGTTCCGTCTTCGTGGTCTTGAAATTGACTTTGAAGGTCGTCAGGTGACAGTGGATGGCATCAAAGCGTCTTTGACTCCAAAAGAAATTGATTTGCTTTTGTACATGGTGAAAAACAAAAATATTGCGCTTTCAAGAGAAAAACTTTTGGAAGAAGTGTGGGATTATGATTACTTTGGGGATGATCGTACAGTGGATACACATATTAAAATGCTACGTCATAATCTGAAGGATTATCGTGATCATATTGTAACGATTCGAGGAATGGGGTATAAGTTTGAAGCTTGATTTCAAAGGCATTCGCTTTCACATCTGGCTGTATTTTGTCTTATTTGCGCTGGGTATCCTGGCGCTTTTCGGCGTTCTTCAGAATGTTCTGATTGAGCCTTATTATCGCGGCAACAAAATCAGTGCTATTCAGAATGTGGCAGATGTGATTGTTGAAAGCATGATTGAAAGCGAAGTGGTTGATCAGAGCTTGAATGATGAAGTCTTTCGTGTCAGTGTCAACAACAATGTTTGTGCCTTGATATACAATGACAAGGGGCAGATCGTGTTTTCAACCGATGCACTTGGATCGAGCTGTATTTTTAATCAGAATTTTTCACTGGGAAGTGAAAGCTATCGTTCGCTCAGATCGTCGAATTCTTTAAAAGAGGTTATTATTGAGAGGGGCAATGAACTTTCTGAAGTCTTTCGTAATACAAAAAGCAATCAGGAAATGATTCTTTATGCACGATATATTCAATCAGATCTGGCCAATTATACTTTATATGTGAATTCGCCTGTTGAACTTCTTGATTCAACACTGGAAATCTTTACGACACAGTTTATGATTCTGACGGCATCGCTTTTGGGATTGTCATTGATTTTATCGGTATTTCTTTCCAATCGTATTGCATCACCGATTATTTCGATGCATCATCCTGCTACAGAACTGGCTTCAGGGAATTATGATGTTAATTTTAATGGCGGTCCATTTACAGAATTGGATGATTTGGCTTCAACGTTAAACAGTGCAACGGAAAAACTTTCAAAAGTGGATGAGCTAAGAAAAGATCTGATTGCCAATATGTCGCATGACATCAAAACACCTTTAACAATGATCAAAGCTTACGCTGAGATGATTCAGGATATTTCAGGGGATAACCCTGTGAAACGAAATGAACATCTGGATGTTATTTTGAAGGAAGTAGATTATCTGGATCATCTGGTAACTGACATGTCAGAACTTTCTAAAATGCAGTCAGGCAACTTTGAAATCAAACTGAGTCAGTTTGATCTTGTTGAGGAGATTGAAGACATCGTCTTTTTGATGCAGGGGCTTTGTGAAGAAAATTCCATTCAGATGAGTGTGAGTGCTCCTGAAGTTGTACTGGTTTCTGCTGACCGTGTAAAAATAAAACAGGTCATTTATAATTTTGTTTCCAATGCGATCAAGCATTCTGGAAATGGCACGGCTGTACAGATTGAAGTTACTGATCGAGATGGCATCGTTAAAGTCATGGTCAAGGACAATGGACCTGGAATCAGTGAAGCAGATCTGCCGTACATTTGGGATAGATATTATAAGATTGATAAAGGGTTTAGACGTTCAACCAAGAGTACAGGACTTGGTCTGGCTATTTCAAAGGCGATTTTAGATACTCATGGAGCTAATTATGGTGTTCTATCAAATGAAGGAAAGGGTTCATGCTTCTGGTTTGAACTGGAGGTAGAAGATGCAGAATAAAAAAGATTATCTATTTGGGACAGACCTTGTGATTACGCAGCACCCGCAAATGTTCCGTATGAACACAGATTCTAAACTGCTGGGTCAGTTTATGAAAATAAAGAAAAATGATCGTGTGCTGGATTTGGGATGCAACAATGGTGTTTTGATGCTTTATGCATCGCTGCACAATCCTCAGTTTCTCTATGGCATAGATCTTTTTGAAGAAGCACTGCAGTTAGCTGAAATGAATCTGTTGGACAATGGAATTGAACATTTTGAGCTGATTTGCGGTGATGCTTCAAAGGTGGAGCTTCCAGAAGTAGATGTGATTGTTTGCAATCCGCCATATTTTAAAACAGTGGATGAACAGCGAAAAAATGACAATCCGTATCGTGCAGCTGCACGTCATGAGGGAAGTCTGACCTTGGATCGATTGATGAGTGTATGTGAGAAATCATTGAGTGATCATGGTCATCTGTTTTTGGTGCATCGGCCTTTGAGACTCACTGAGATTTTTGAAGAAGCGTTAAAAACTTCACTGCGGCCTCGTACGATGTGTCTTGTGTATGATCAAAACAAAGAAGAAGCGGTTTCGGTGCTGCTTGAATTTCACAAAAACTACAAAGGTGATCTTCATGTGCTGAAACCCATTGTGATTGAACGATAGGAGGATTTGATATGGATGCAATGTCGTATCAATGCGGAGTCATTGATGCATTCAATGAAATTGTTAAAGCAGGTGTAAAAGATCTTGCGCTTTCTCATCCTGCATCAGCTAAAGAAATTTATGAGCTGCTTCCTTTTGTGATTAGCATCACTCAGAAATATGGAACCAGCTATGAAGTTGAAAATGACCTTCTTATCACGGATTTGTTTCCTTTTACTGCCAACAAAGGGAAAACAGTGATTCTATTCTGGAAAGATCCGATTGTGATTGAAAAATACCATGAACTGAAGAAATGGAAAGCCTATTCGTTAAAGCATGGGACTTATCATGAAACAAGAGAAGAGATCGCAAAAGAATTTGGAAAACTTCTATCATACAGTGAAAAAGCAATTGACAGAATGATTCGTGAAAACATGGAGAAAGAAGCTTGAGTTCTTTTCAAATAAGTCAACTCTTTGTTTTGATGTGTTTTAGAATGATTCTGAACCATGAAAAGAGTTGAAAGGGTATAGCTGAGAATTCTTTTTTCGTCGTCTATAAAGAGCTGAAAACAGCTCAGTTTCTGATGAGTTTCTTGTTGTATTTTTTAATGTAAAAAACTTTAAAAAATCCCTTGACAAGAAGATGAACATACTGTAAATTATCTGTGTTGTATGCCCTCATGACGGGCTTGCAACCGCTCAAAACAGGAATAAGTACCTGAAAAGGTCTCCTGCAAGGCGAGTCTCATGTTCTATATACAAGGAGGTGCAAAGACATGTACGCAGTCATCGAAACAGGCGGAAAGCAGCTTCGTGTTGAAGAAGGAATGTCTATTTTCGTAGAAAAGCTGGATGTTCAGGCTGGTGAAACAGTTGTATTCGACACAGTAGTCGCTGTATCCGACAAAACAATGAAGGTTGGTACTCCATATGTTGAAGGAGCCAAAGTGACATGCACTGTTGAAAAGCAGGGCAAGGAAAAGAAGATCATTATCTTCAAGTACAAAGCTAAAAACGGTTCTTCTCACCGTAAGCAGGGTCACAGACAGCCTTACACAAAACTTACTGTCACTAAGATCGAAGCTTAATTATGATTCAAGTTTCTATTGGAATGTGTGGTGGACATATCATTTCGCTGCAATGCAAAGGACATGCAGGATATGCAGTCTCTGGCAAAGATCTGGTATGCGCCGGTGTCAGCTCCATTCTGTTTGGTGCACTTAATGCACTGGATGAGATGGAAAACGGCAATGCTGAACTGCGAGTTACAAATTCAAAAATCAGCATTCGTGTGAAAGAAGACAGTGAACACATTCAGCTTCTGCTGAAAATGATATTGATTCAGCTGAAGACAGTACAAGAAAGTTATCAAGAGTATATCGAAATCAAGAAAATGGAGGTGCAACCATGAAGTTTGTATTAAATATTCAGTTCTTCGCTTCTAAGAAAGGTGTAGGTTCTACTAAGAACGGTCGTGATTCTCACTCTAAGCGCCTGGGAGCTAAGAAAGCAGACGGACAGTTCGCAACTGCTGGCTCAATTCTCTATCGTCAGCGTGGTACTAAGATTCATCCTGGTACAAACGTTGGACGCGGTGGAGATGATACACTGTTTGCCATGGTCGACGGAATTGTCAAATTTGAACGTCTGGGAAGAGACAAGAAAAAAGTTTCTGTTTATCCAGCAGCGTAAGTTAAATCCCCAGGACTGGGGATTTTATTTTCTAGTAAGGAGGAGTGAATCATGTTTATTGATCGCGTAAAAATTAAAATGAAAGCCGGAAAAGGCGGCAATGGGCTTGTCGCTTTCCGCCGCGAAAAGTATGTTCCTCTTGGCGGTCCATCTGGTGGAGATGGCGGCAAAGGCGGGGATATAATTTTTGAAGTTGACTCCAACAAATCCACTCTTCTGGATCTTAGATATTCGAAACTGATCCGTTCAGAAGACGGAGGAGTCGGGAAAACAAAGAAAATGCATGGAGCTGACGGCAAAGACGTCGTTATTAAAGTTCCTGTTGGTACAGTTGTGTACGATGAAGCAACTGGTGCCATGATTGCCGATTTGACCAAAACAGGTCAGAAAGCAATTATCTGCAAAGGTGGTAAAGGAGGACGAGGCAACTGGCATTTTGCCTCAGGAAGAAATTCTGCTCCCGAATATTGTGAACAGGGTGAACCTGGTGATGAAAAGGAAGTGCGAGTTGAACTTAAGCTTCTGGCAGATGCTGGGTTGGTCGGCTTCCCATCTGTTGGGAAAAGCACGCTGCTTTCAGTAGTTTCTAAAGCGAAGCCTGAGATTGCAGAGTATCACTTTACAACCATTACACCAAATTTAGGTGTTGTTCAAGTTCCAGATGGACGTTCCTTTGTCATGGCAGATTTGCCAGGACTGATTGAAGGAGCTCATGCTGGGAAAGGATTGGGCCATCAGTTTTTAAGACACATTGAACGCTGCCGTGTTATCGTTCATGTGGTTGATATGGGTGCTCAGGATGGACGAGATCCAGTGGAAGATTACCGAATTATCAATGAAGAACTGGTGCAGTATCAGATGCGTCTTGGCGAACGTCCGCAGGTTGTTGTAGCCAATAAGATGGACTTAGATGATGCTCAGGAAAACCTAAGACGTTTTAAAGAAGCATATCCTGATGTTGAAGTGTTTGAAGCATGCACAATTATTGCCGAAGGCATGGAAAAAGTGCTGTATCGTGTTGCGGATCTTCTTGAAGTGACACCAGAATTTCCAATTGTCAATGAAGAAGAAAAAGAAGAAGGCGTTCTTTACAAGTTTGAAGCTGAAAAGCCTGCCTTTGAAATCTTCAACCTGGGCAATGGACAGTGGCGCTTGGAAGGTGAGCGTTTGTTCAAGTTGTTTGAAATGACTGATTTCAAGAATGAACATATGGTCTATCGTTTCTCCAACACATTAAGAAAAATGGGTGTTGATGATGCGCTCAGAAATGCAGGATGCAAAGATGGAGATTTGATTTCCATCAAAGATTTTGCCTTTGAGTTCATGGAAGAAGAATAGTTTTCAAGTTCAAGACAAATCCTTTGGGGTTTGTCTTTTCTTGTGGTAAAATAGAAGCGGTGATTTGATGATAGCTTATATTCGAGGTAAAGTAGCGTTGGTCCAGATTGACCATGTCATAGTAGAAGCGTATGGTGTTGGGTATCAGATTCAGTTTTCGCGTCCTGATAAAGTGAAACTGAACGAAGAAGTTCAGCTGTTTACATATCAGCACATTCGAGAAGATGAGAATACACTGTATGGCTTTTTAAGCGCAGAAGAAAAAGAACTTTTTATTAAATTGATTTCAGTTAAAGGACTAGGTCCAAAGACAGCTATGAACATGTTTTCAGCGATGAGTATGGATCGTCTTTTAAGTGCTATTGAATCTGGAGATGTGGCCTTGATTAAAAGTCTTCCTGGTATTGGTGCAAAAACTGCTAGCCAGATTGTTTTGGACTTAAAAGGAAAGCTGGTTCAGGTTTCCAGTGTTAAGGCTTCTGTTTCTCTTGAGGCAAAAGATGCACTGGATGCATTAAAAGCATTAGGCTATAAAGGAAATGAACTTTCTGGTGTTGAAAAGCTGTTTGCATCTGCACCTGGCAAATCTGTCGATGAATATGTCAAGATGGGACTGAAGCACATGCTTCAAAGCGGGAGATAAAGTATGGAACGTATCATGTCAAATGAACTGATTGAAAATGAAGAAGAATTGAGTCTGCGTCCCCAAACTCTGTTGGAATATGTTGGTCAGGATGATTTGAAAAACAACCTGAAAGTGTTTATCAAAGCTGCCAAAGGCAGAAATGAAGCCTTGGATCATGTGCTTTTGTATGGCCCTCCAGGGCTTGGTAAAACCACGCTGGCCTGTATCATTGCCAATGAAATGGAAGGGCACATTCGAACGCTCAGCGGACCTGCGATTGAAAGAAGCGGTGATCTTGCCGCCATTTTAACGACGCTGGAGGCAGGAGATGTTTTGTTTATTGATGAAATTCATCGAGTTCCAAAACAAGTAGAGGAAGTGCTGTATTCTGCAATGGAAGATTTCTACATTGATGTGGTGATTGGAAAAGAAAGCGGAGGTGCTGCACGTACGATTCGTCTAGACCTTCCTCCATTTACATTAGTGGGAGCGACGACGCGTGCCGGCGATTTGACTGCACCTTTGCGTGATCGCTTTGGCATTGTTTCCAAACTGGAATACTACACCGAAGAACAGCTGATGAACATTGTCAAGCGTTCTTCCAAAGTGTTCAATGTCACTGTTGAAACAGATGCAGTCAAAGAAATTGCCATTCGTTCTCGAGGAACACCTCGTATTGCCAACCGACTGCTGCGACGTGTTCGCGCGCCTGGGCGGCAAGTCCAACGAGACGAACAAGGAGGTGGCCGAGATGATCGGCAAGACCACCGTCGACAACCGCAGCGTGACCGTGAGTAGGGGGTCGCAGGGGTCGTACTCCATGGCCGAGCAGATAGTTGCGCGTGACCTCATAGACGCGGCCGAGATCGGCAAGATGGGGAAGATGGAGTGCCTGGTTCTCATCACAGGCTGCGACCCGTTCAAGTCGAGGAAGTACGCCACCAAGGGGCACAAGCGCTACGCCTGGGTGGACCCGCACCCCGAGAAGCACCCGGACGGTAA
>JAFQKG010000030.1 GCA_017397025.1 Erysipelotrichaceae bacterium
AAATGGGACAGCGTGCCAGTCGAATCTGTCTGAAATCAGAGGATGCAGTCAGCCCTGAAATGAACATGAAAGAAATTGTAGGAGATGTTTTATGAGAAATTTAGAAAAATATCTATCTGTTTCGGAAGAAGTGAAACAGGCGCTTTTAGAAGGAAAGCCAGTGGTTGCACTGGAATCAACAATCATTTCACATGGCATGCCATATCCAAAAAACGTGGAAACCGCACTCAATGTAGAAAAAATTGTGCGTGAAACAGGAGCTGTTCCAGCAACAATCGCAATCATTCAAGGAAAAATTACTGTGGGTCTTTCAGCTGAGCAGATTGAATACTTGGGCAAAGAGGGATTAGCTGTTCCAAAAGCATCACGACGTGATCTGCCTGTGCTTTGTGCATTGGGGTCCAATGGTGCTACTACTGTGGCGACGACAATGATAGGCGCTGCTTTAGCAGGAGTAAAAGTCTTTGCGACAGGAGGCATTGGCGGAGTTCATCGCGGTGCGGAAACAACTATGGACATTTCTGCCGATCTTGAAGAATTTGCGATGACACCTGTATTGGTGGTTTGTGCAGGATGCAAATCGATTTTAGATATTGGACTGACGCTTGAATATCTTGAAACCAAGGGTGTTCCAGTGATTGGCTTTAAGACTGCAGAGCTTCCTGCGTTCTATACAACGCACAGTGGATTCAAAGTGGATTACAGACTGGATGATGCCAAGACAGTAGCGAAAGCCTGGTCTGCGAAGCTGGAAATGGGCATGCAAGGCGGCATGGTGGTTGCTAATCCGATTCCTGAACAATACGCAATGGATCTGGATTACATCAATGAGAACATTGAAGCTGCCATTGAAGAATGCAATCGTTTAGGTATTAAAGGAAAAGAAACAACACCATTCCTTCTGGACAAGATTCAGAAACTGACTGAAGGAAAGAGTCTAGCTGCCAACATTCAGCTGGTTTACAACAATGCGAAAGTGGCAGCACAGATTGCCTGTGAACTTTCAAAACTGTAAGCAGAGAATTCTCTGCTTTTTCTTAAAGGGGGATCATGATGAGAGAAATAGTGATAGGTGGAATCTATCGACATTTTAAGGGAGACTATTATCTGGTGGAGCAGATTGCAAAAGACTGTGAAACAACAGAGCCAGTCGTTGTTTATCGCCAGCTGTATGGCAAAGGAGAACTGTGGGTTCGCTCTTTGGCAGATTTTATGGGAGAAGTGGATCATCAGAAATATCCAAAGGCATCTCAAACTTTTCGGTTTGAGCAGATTGATGTCAAAAGTGTGAAAGCAGGAGGAAACTGGGAATTTCCTGGGAAATAGCTGGTATGATTTATTTGTGTTTAGCCATTTTTTCTAGTGCTATGGTTTCTGTTACCATGCGGTTGAGTGAAACAAAGACAAAGTATCCTTTGGCTCTTCTGGCGGCAAATTATCTGATGTGTTCAATGATTGCACTAGTGTACTGCAGCAGTTTTGTAGCAGATATTTCATTAACTGCTTTTGGGATTTTCAGCGGATGTTTTTATCTAGGAAGCTTTATTTTGATGCAGTACAACATTCAACAAAATGGTGTTGTATTATCATCCACTTTTATGAAACTGGGTGTTTTAGTGCCAATAGTAGCCTCCATGCTTTTCTTTAAAGAAATGCCAACCATGACTCAGTGTTTTGGGCTTTTTTTGGCAGTGGTTGCAATTGTGCTTTTGAAAGGAAAATCAGATCATCAGAAGTTAATGCTTCTTCCTTTGATTGCGCTGCTGGTAGGCGGAGGCCTGACCGATTTTACATCCAAAATTTTTGAACAGCTGTTTGTCAGTGAATGGAAGGATATGTTTCTGCTTTTGACGTTCTTTTCAGCCATGATTTTGTGTCTTGGACTAATGATGCTGAAAAAACAGAAAATGACAAAGTCTGAGCTTGTGTATGGATTTCTAATTGGAATTCCTAATTATTATTCAGCGAGATTTTTGCTGCTTTCACTTAGTAGTGTAGATGCAATTATTGCTTATCCAACTTATAGTGTTGCAACGATTTTGCTGGTGACCCTTTTAGGAAATGTACTGTTTCATGAACATCTGTCTTCAAGACACTGGAAAGTCATGATTTTGATTCTAACATCACTGATTCTATTGAATCTTTCGTAAGCAGCTGATTGAAAAAGTGATATAATGGAAAAAAGGAATAGGAGAAAAATCATATGAAAGAACCTGTATTAGTGATTCTTGCGGCAGGAATGGGAAGCCGCTATGGAGGACTTAAACAAATTGACACTGTTGGAAGCAATGGAGAATCCATCATAGATTTCTCAATTTATGATGCTATTCGTGCTGGATTCAAGAAGGTTGCACTGATCATCCGCAGAGAACATGAAGAAGCATTCAGAAAGTCTTTGACTGACAAAATCGAAAAGAAAATTGAAGTGGAATTTGTATTCCAGGATTTATATGATGTACCAGAAGGAATCACAGTTCCAGAAGGAAGAGAAAAACCATGGGGAACAACACATGCTTTGCTGGCATGCAGAAATCAGATTGATGCACCATTCATGATCTGCAATGCGGATGATTATTACGGACCAGATGCCTTTAAAAAGATGTATGATTTTTTAAAGAATGAAGTACAGGATGACGAGTACGGCATGGTTGGATATATGCTGGAAAATACACTTACTGACAATGGCACAGTCACTCGTGGCGTGTGTGAAAGCGAAAATGGCTGTTTGAGCGCCATCACTGAAATCCAGAAAATCCGCAAAGGTGAAACAGGTGCAGAATTTGAAATGGACGGGAAATGGATTGGCTGTGAAAATGGAACACTGGCATCCATGAATTTCTGGGGATTCACTCCAAAAATCTTTGCAGAGTGTGAAGAAATCTTCACTTCATTCATTGGTGAAGCAGTCAAAGAAAATCCAATGAAGTGTGAACATGTCATTCCAACTGCAGTTGGTGATTTAGTGAAAGCGAAAAAAGCCAAAATAAGAATTATGGCCAGCACTGACAGATGGTTTGGAGTTACTTACAAGGAAGACAAACCTTCTGTTGTTGCAAATCTTCAGGCGTACAAAGATCAGGGCCTTTATCCATTTGATTTGTGGAAATAAGAAAAAAGGAGCAGAGCTCCTTTTTATAATGCAGATAGAAAGGTCTGGACAATATCCAATCCACTGATGATTGTCCCCAATGTACTGAAAAGGTTGGCCATGATGACAACCAGCAGGATGTGAGTGACACGGTTTTTATAGAATCCTTTGA
>JAFQKG010000031.1 GCA_017397025.1 Erysipelotrichaceae bacterium
AAATCAGTCAATTTCTTTAGCAACAACAATCAGTCTTAAGTCACTGCGATTGCGAACACAGGTCTGAAGTGTCAACAGATTGTCATCACCTTCTATTTCAACATCTGTTTTGTACATGGAACGGTCTTTTGCCCTTCTTACGTGACGAAGGAATCCTTCTTCTGTCTGAAATTCAGCTGTCTGGTAATGATAGCTTACGTCATTCATCCAGTCATAGTAATAGACTGCAAAGACTTCATAGGTGCGTATTTCATCTTTCAGTTTGAAGGTGATGATCTTGTTGGTTTCGTAGTTGCCTTCATCTTTTAACAGATGCAGAGGCGAAAACTTCGCATTTTCGTCGTAGTAGACATAATGACCATACATGGTAATATTTCTTGAATCCAGTGTACAGTCCATGTCCATAAAGACAGTGCCTTTACCATCTTTGTTGAGATAAAAGTCTTTTCTAAGGTACTTGTCATTATCACCTGAAAACATGACTGCTTCAGAAATAATGCCTGAATCAAAACTGAGCCAGCCCACATAGTCATTGTTTTGGTTATAATAATGCAGATAATCATCCAGCAGTTTCTGTTTGTAGATTTCCTGTTTCTGTGTAGCAGCCGAGTCCAGCACCTTGGAAGTCAGAGATTGAAGTACAGCACCCGGAAGTTCTTTCTCTACATAATGATACGTATAATATGAGTATGCACTGAGTCCTGAAAAAAGAAGAAGCAGCACAACAAACAATGTTTTGATTATTTTCATGTCAATCACCCTTTGTATTTTACCACAAATGATCATAAAACAGATATAATAGTAAAAGAAAACCAAGGTGATGGAAATGGAATGGCATGTACTGTTTGTAAAAACAGGAGATGAAGAAAAGATTGCAAGACTGCTGAAGAAAGAAGATCTCAATGCATTTGTACCTAAAATGAACATGATGTATCGAAAGCAGGGAGAAAGCACTCTTGTAAAAAAAACAATGTTTCCTGGCTATGTCTTTGTGGAATGTGACTTGAAACAACATGAATTCATGTTGTTTCTAACAAGAATACATGAAAAGTACCCTAAATTCATGAGACTGTTGAAAGTGGACAAAGAAGGAACATCTGTACTTTATCCAGATGAGAAGGAATACCTAAAATCACTGCTGAATGAAAGCTATGTGCTGGATCATTCAACAGGACTGATTGAAGGAGACAGGACAATCATTACAGATGGACCTTTGAAAGGACTTGAGAACACAATTCTCAAAATTGATCGACATAAACGAAGAGCGTTGATTGAAGTCATGCTCTGCAATGTTCCAACCCAAGTTAAGGTATCCTTTGAAATCATCAGCAAGTGCTGACAAATACACCCTATGATGAACATAAAACACAAACAGTGCCAATATTCCCTAGAGAATATTGGCACTTTTTCTTCATAAAGAAGAAAAATACAGTGGATGAAAGTGGAGTAAAGTGAACAAAAGCGGTGTTTTGACAATGAATGAGTTTCTTGTAAAAGAGCATAGGAATAATATGTTAAGTTTTTGCAAAAGATTGCAGTGTGCGAGTGAAATGAGGTATAATAAATTGAATTGGAATGTCATTAAGAAGTTGTTGAGGCACTCTTAAAAGTTTCAAGGATATAGTTCTGACATGATGAAATCATGGGGTAGGGGGAACTATATTCTTTTTTGAGAGTGGGGAGATAGAAATGAAAAAAGGGAAACCAGGTTTATTATATAAAGTGTTTAAATTGGAACACTGGATTATTATTGCGTTGATGTTAGGGGTCTATGATGTGATTGCAGTGAATCTTTCATATCTTTTAGCACTGTGGATAAGATTCGATTGTGTATTGTCGCAGATACCTGAAGAATATATGAAGGCATTTTTAACATTTGCACCATTCTATACTGTGTTTTGTGTGTTTGTGTTTTATAAGTGCAAATTGTATAAGAGTATCTGGCGTTTTGCGAGTTACAATGAATTGATTTATGCATCAGGAGCAACACTTGTTGTATTTGTGTTTCAGTGTTTAGGTACATTGCTGTTTGTAAGAAGAATGCCGATTTCTTATTATTTCTTTGGTATTCTGCTTCAGTTTATTTTAATTCTGGGAATTCGATTCTCGTATCGTTTTGTACTTTTGATTCGAAGCGCAAATCGCAAGAATGAAAAAGATGTTAATGTGAAGAAAGTGCTTCTGGTAGGTGCTGGTGAAGCAGGATTGATGATTTTAAGAGATACTCTGCGTTCAAAAGATATCCATGAAATGATTTCCTGCATTATTGATGATAATCCGAACAAATGGGGAAGATATGTTGAAGATGTACTGGTTGTTGGAGGAAGAGAAGAAATCCCTGCAACAGTAGAAAAATACGGCATCAGCAAGATTTGCATTGCGATTCCAAGTGCATCTGCGAAATCTAAAAAAGAAATTATTGATATCTGTCAGGACACAGGATGCGAAATTAAAACATTGGGAAATCTGTATGAGCTGGTAGATTGTGATGTTAATCTGCAATCTCTTAAAGACGTGTCAGTGAATGATCTTTTAGGTCGTGAACCAGTACGTGCTGATATGCATGAAGTGTATGAGTTTATTACAGGGAAACGTATTCTGGTAACTGGCGGTGGAGGATCCATTGGCAGTGAATTGTGCCGTCAGATTGCCAAGCACAATCCTGCAGAACTTGTGATTTTTGACATTTATGAAAACAATGCCTATGACATTCAGATGGAATTGAGAGATAAGTATCCTTCATTGAATCTGAAAGTGCTGATTGGATCTGTTCGTGATTCAAGAAAACTGGATGAAGTGTTTAAGGAACATCGTCCTCAGATTGTGTATCATGCAGCAGCACATAAACATGTACCATTGATGGAAGACAGTCCATGTGAAGCGATTAAGAATAATTCTATTGGTACATATAAGACTGCTTATGCTGCAATGATGTATGGCTGTGAACGATTTGTCCTGATTTCAACTGACAAAGCGGTCAATCCTACAAACATTATGGGTGCATCTAAGCGTTTGTGTGAAATGGTGGTTCAGTCTTTTGATAAGAAAATCAAAGCTGGAAAAGCCAATGAGATTCCAGTGATGGTTATTCATGAAGATGATCATATTGGAACTGATAGTGATTTATCCAATGTGAAGACAGAATATGTCGCAGTTCGATTTGGGAATGTGTTAGGATCAAATGGGTCTGTGATTCCATTGTTTAAAAAACAGATTGAAAAGGGTGGTCCTGTGACCGTGACTCATCCGGATATTATACGTTACTTTATGACGATTCCAGAAGCAGTGTCTTTAGTGATGCTGGCTGGAACTTATGCCAAAGGTGGAGAAATTTTTGTCTTGGATATGGGATCTCCAGTAAAGATTGATACATTAGCTAGAAATCTGATTCGTTTGTCTGGTTTAAAGCCTGACGTTGACATCAAGATTGAATATACTGGATTAAGGCCAGGAGAAAAACTATATGAAGAGAAGCTGATGGCGGAAGAAGGATTGATGAAAACGCCAAATGATTTGATTCATATTGGAAAAAGTATTGAGTTTAATGAAAATCAGTTCTTTGTCGATATGCATGAACTGATGGAAAAAGCATTTGAGAACTCAGATGACATTCGTCATCTGGTTTCAAAGCTTGTTCCTACATATCATCCTGCTGGTGAACACGGAAGTGAAGCCAAGGGTGAAGTGTATGAGCAGTTAATGAAGGGGATGAAATAAATGGAAATAAAACCATTTGAATCAAAAGTGTGGTTGTCATCACCGACAATGCACGGAGGTGAACTCATTTACATGAGTTTAGCTTATGAAACCAATTGGATGTCAACCATTGGTGAAAACATCAATGAAATTGAAAGAATTATTGCTGAGAAAGTAGGATGCAGATATGCGGTTGCACTTGCATCAGGTACTTCTGCGATTCATATGGCAGTAAAACTTGCGAATGTAACACCAGGACAGAAAGTGTTCTGCTCTGATATGACTTTTGCCGCTACAGTGAATCCTGTAGTGTATGAAGGCGGTGTTCCTGTGTTCATTGATACAGAGTATGATACCTGGAACATGGATCCTAAAGCTTTGGAAGAGGCATTTGAGCTGTATCCTGAAGTAAAGGTTGTAGTAGTTGTAAATTTGTACGGAACACCGGCCAAGCTTGATGAAATACGTGAAATATGTGCCCGACACAATGCGGT
>JAFQKG010000032.1 GCA_017397025.1 Erysipelotrichaceae bacterium
ACAGATGAGGAAGCAGTTGATCAGTTGATTGCTGAACTTACATCTAAACTGGAGGATACAAACCTTTCTGAAGAGCAGAAAGCTACATTAGAAGATGCTCTTGAAGGCGCAAAGGAACTTGCGCAGCAGATCGATGATAACAAAGCAGCGCTGGAAGAAGCTAAGGATTCTATGCCAGAAATTGATGCAGAAGAAGTCAAGGCAGATGATGCAGAAGAACTCGCTAAAGTAAAAGAAAAACTGGAAGATATCGTAAATAGCGATAACTACACAGAAGAAGAAAAAGAAGCAGCTCAGCAGAAGCTTGATCAGATTGAAGAACTTGAAAAAGTCATCGAAGAAACGAAAGAGGCAGTAGAAACTGCAGTTTCACAAGAAGGATACAATGAAAAAACAAAAGCAGATATCACTTCAGCTGAAAAGGAAGCCATCGAAGCTAATGTTGAATCTATCGATGAACTTCTTGAAACAGATAATCTGACAGAAGAACAGCGAAAAGCATTGGAAGAAACAAAAGCAGAAGCAGAAACTCTTCTGAAAGAAATCGAAGAAAACAGTGAAGCGTTTGATGAAGCTTTGAAGTCTGCAGAGGATACAACTGCTGAGAATTATCTGATTACGGACAAAGAAGATCTTGAAAAGGCAGTCGAAGATTTGAAAGAGATTGTAGATGAAAACAACGAAAACTATACTGAATCTGAAAAGCAGACTGCACAGGAAGAATTGGACCGTATCAATTCAATCATTGAAGACATCGCAGAAACAAACACAGTGAATGAAGGTGTCAATCGTGCAGTCGAAATGGTCGAAACTATTCAGGATAAGTCAACACTCCCTGATAATGAAGCAGTGATTGATGAAATCATTGATGTTGTAGAAAGTTATGAAGAATTGGATAATCGACAGAAAGAACTTCTTGGCAGCATGATTGAAGAAGATGTGAAACTACTGATTGAATCCATCACTTCTTATCAGATCATTGAGGGTCACAATGGAAAGTATACAGCGGGAACTTCAAGTGACCTTAAGTTTACTGCCAACGGATTGTTCAGACTGTTCAATGCAGTCAAAGTAGATGGAGAAATTCTTGATTCAAAACACTATACAGCTGTTTCAGGAAGCACAATCATCACATTGAAGTCAAGCTATCTGAAAACCTTGAGTGTTGGAACACATACATTGACAGTGGTATATGAGCTTCTTGATGAAGAATATACTGCAAACTGTGAATTTGTAATTGCAAACGCTCCAGTAATTCCAGAAACTCCAAACACATCAGATGATTCTAACTTGTTTGGCTGGATGGGACTAATGGTTGCATCACTTGCAGCAATGATTATTGTATTGAACAAGAAAAAGAAATCTTCATAGAACGCATTGTTTTAAATTAAGAGGCTGTGACAAATAGAGAAGCCAAACTCTCTAGGCGTCACAGCCTTTTTTTGAGGATGAGGGGTATAATGAATGAAGGAAAACAGGCATTAAAATTTATCATTACCGAATGATGTTAACATACAACTCAATCGGCAATGGTTCGGAAAAAAGCCGCTGTTTGGTCTGATTTTACATACAACTATAAAGGTAACACATGAAGAAATTCTAAAAATGAACATACAACTCATTGGTAATAATTTTCATATAGTGCATGTATATTTTACAGAATTAATATTGTTTTTAATGGATTTTAAATCGCAAAAAAAGCATTTAAATAAAGGGTAGGTTTTTTACTTTTGACAGTTAAGGGGTAATGTTCAAAAACGGTACTATAAATGATTTGTTTTATCATTACGATATTCTTTTAGTTATAATCTTCGGGTTGTGACTCGATAAATTTCATCCAATCTGAAATTTGTGATGTGATTGGATGATTGATGTGAGTGCAAGTGTAGAAGAATCTTTTTAAATCTTGTTCGTGCAACGTAAAGCAGTGTATTTCTTCGATTGGGACTTTTGAGATACTTCTAGTTGAGACAAAGCCTATTCCGAAATTATGAATTACAGCTTCAATGATTGCAGGAGTACTTGCGGTCTCCCACTGAACCTGATAGTCAATCTGATTGTCTTTCATGATTCTTTCAAAGATTGCCCTGGTTCCACTTCCATTTTCACGAAGAATAAATTTACAGTTCTGTAAATCTTGAAGTGTAATGACGTCTTTGTTTGATAAAGGATGTTCAGGTGAGCAAATAAAACACAGATGATCATGGAAAGATGGTTTCGATATGATATCCGTTTTGTTGATAATGCCTTCTACTAATGCAATATCAAGTTCGTTGCGTGAAAGAAGCAAGTCAATATGTGCTGTGTTGGTTACTTTAACAAAAGTTTCGATGTCAGGATGAATCTTTTGAAAGTCATTAATCAGTTGAGGCAGAATGCTGGAACCTACAGTCATGGTTGCACCGATTCGCAAGGGTCTTATTGAGTGGAAGTTTTTCATATTGAGCGTTAAAGCGTCATTGATGGCCACAATTTTTTTTGCACTCTCCAGCAGAAGTTTTCCGGCTGAAGTGATTTTCAGTTCCCTGCTTTGGCGCTCAAATAGAGAAACACCATACTCTTTTTCTAAATCACTGATGATTTGACTGATTGTAGGTTGTGAAATAAAAAGATGTTTAGCAGCTAAACTCATCTTTTTGTGTTCAGCAGTCATGACGAATACTTTTAATTGACGAATGGTAGCCATACAAACCTCCATGGTGAAATACCTATATATTCAATTAAATATTACTATTTTACATAGGTATATGTAAATGGTAAAATGCAATCGTTGTAGAACGAAACTTCTACTCGGAAATGAAATGGAGGAAACAAAAATGAAAAAAATACTGACATTACTTGCTGTATTTGCAATGGTCCTTTCTTTAGGTGCTTGCGCAAATAACTCTGCAGCTGATGATTCAAACAAGCAGGAAGATAACGCTCCAGTTGTTGAAGAATTTGCCGCTGAATATGAAATGAAAGGAACAACATCTGCTGGAAAACCAAAGAATGATACATTCATTTTTAAGGGAAAGACAACTGATGGTATTATCACTGAACTGGAATGGGATATTGTTCGCAACAAGGGTCTTGAAGGAGAATACTCAAAGAAAACTCTGATGGGTTATCAGATGAATGTATCTGACGCTTCTTATGCTGCAAGCGAAAATGGATATACATTGACATTGTCTGTTAACAGCTATACAGATGAACTTTCACAGTACATGGTACAGGCTACTTTGGAAAATCCAACTGCTGAATCAACTTTCAAGGATCTGATG
>JAFQKG010000033.1 GCA_017397025.1 Erysipelotrichaceae bacterium
CACACGTGAAGCGCGATGAGGCTTAAAAATAGCTACCAGTTTTTTTCCAGGGAAACGTCTTCTTGCTGTATCAACAGTGACAGAAACTTCCGTTGGATGATGAGCATAATCATCTACAAAAACATTCTGTCCATGTTCTTCTACCGCAAAGCGTCTCTTTGCCCCAGAAAAACAGCTCAAGCTTTCTTCAATCTGCTCCGCCTGAAGTCCAATCAGATATCCAATGGAAATCACTCCCAGTGAATTCCACAAAAGATGATGACCAACAAAAGGAAGTTCGAAATGTCCGAACATCTTCCCATCAACAAGAACATCAAAACTCATAAACGTGCTTGTTTCATGAACATTGATTGCCCTTACATCATTGTCTTCATTTTCACCGTAATAAAGACATTTCTTGCCTTTCAAATCAAGTGCACGCGCTTTTGGATCATCTCCAAACACTGCAAGTGCCTCCTTGACATTTTCTGCAAACTGTTCATAGGCCAGTGAATAATCTTCTTCTGATGTAAAATAATCCACATGGTCAATTTCAACATTGGTAATAATGGCATAGTCTGGAGAATACGCCAGGAAATGACGTCTGAATTCACAAGCCTCAACCACCAGATTTTCGCTGTCTTTTTCAATCTTCCCTGTTCCATCTCCAATCAGATACCCAGTTGGCATCCATTGGTTCAGCATGCAGCTCATCATACCAGTTGTTGTTGTTTTGCCATGTGAGCCAGCAACACAAATAGAACGATACCCCTTGATCAGCTCTCCTAAAAACTCATGATAACGGAAACATGTGACCGTCGGATTGTTTCTTGCCGCCGCTACTTCAGTGAAATCTTCCAGAAAAGCATTCCCAATGATCACAGTTGAATGATTTGGAATGTTCTTCTCATCAAAAGGAAGAATTTCAATACCTCGTTCTCGCAAAGGATCTTCTGTAAAAAAGTGCTTTGTTAAATCAGATCCCTTGACCTGATTTCCTAAGTCGTGCAGCATGCAGGCAAGTGCTGCCATGCCAGTGCCCTTAATCCCAATAAAGTAGTACAAACTCATCCCTCTATTCTTCATTGTCAAACAGATTCAGCTGACTTTCTACCATCTTATGCTGAACTGGTTTTGCCGGCTCACTCTCTCTCAGTGAACGAATCAGCGAATCCAGATCATTTGGATCCTCTTCACGAAGCAGATGCTCCTGTTCAAATCCTGCATCTTCGTGCTTGTTGAAAGGTTTGCTTAAAAGATCATCTAGAGAAACATTTTCAACTTCTTCTTCCTTGACAACACGATTCAAAGACGAAGAATTTCTAGCTTCTTTTGTTACCCCATAAATTGGAGAAATAACTGTTCCCAAAAGCGAATTATTTGGAACTACTTTACGCTTAGGCTGTGAAGGAGAAGAAAGTTCACTAACTGTCCTCTTTTCATCTTCAAGCACACCATAAATCGGTGAAATCACCTGAGAGAATTCATACTCGGTTTCACGCTTTTGTGTAAATTTTGGAACATTTACCTGCTTAGGTTTAGCAGGTTCCAAATCAATCATGATTCCCTTGCTTTCAACAGGCTTTTCAGCAGATTCCAAAACTGGCTTTTCTTCCTGTTTATCTGCTGCTGTTTCAGCAGTTTCTTCTTTCAAAGTCACTGGTTCTGTCTTTTTTGGCAGTTCAGGTTCAGGCTTTTTTGTTCGAACTTCAATAATCGGCTCGTCCACTTCATAGCCTTCATCCAGTTCTTCAATTTCCTCTTCTTCAAACAAAAGATTCACTAATTTCTTGAACATTGTTTCTTCCTCCTACTCTTCCGGAACTAATTCATCAATCCAAATATCCGGCATATCTTCTATTGGATCTTCAATTTCTGGTTCGTCTTCTTCAAAAGAGCCAGAATCTTCTATTCCTATCAATTCATCAAGACGTCCATTTTCAGCAATCTGCTCTTGAAAAAGCTCTACTTTTTCTCGTTCATGCTCATCGGATGGCTTTGACGAATAATAAGTAATGACAGCTGTTTCATTTACCTCAACAGTTTGAGAAATCTTCATCATCTGTACAACAATTTCATCAATCAAAACATAATCAACTGTTGCATAGAAATTCACAAAATGAGTTTGAAAGTCAACATAATACTTTCCATTGTTCAAAAGATACACAGAAAGCACA
>JAFQKG010000034.1 GCA_017397025.1 Erysipelotrichaceae bacterium
CATCAGATCCTTGAAAGTTGATTCAGCAGTTGGATTTTCCAAAGTAGCCTGTACCATGTACTGTGAAAGTTCATCTGTATAGCTGTTAACAGACAATGTCAATGTATATCCATTTTCGCTTGCAGCATAAGAAGCGTCAGACACATTCATCTGATAACCCATCAAAGTTTTCTTTGAATATTCTCCATCCAATCCTTTGTTACGGATAATATCAAAGTTCAATTCAGTAATCACGCCATCAGTTGTCTTACCTTCAAAGACAAATGTGTCATTTTTAGGTTTACCAGCAGATGTTGTTCCTTTCATTTCATATTCAGCTGAAAATTCTTCAACAACTGGAGTTGTTTCATCCTGATTGTTTGAATCATCAGCAGCAGAGTTGTTTGCACATGCACCTAAAGAAAGAACTAATGCAGAAGCAGCGAGTAATGCGAATAATTTTTTCATCTTGTTTTCCTCCATGATTCGATAGTAGAAAAATATGATTATCATAACAAAGCTACTATGTTTTGTTTGTACATTTGCAGTAAAAGATATACCTTTTTACCGCATTTGTCTGTAGTTTAACATTTGATTTTATCTATGTAAAATAGTAATATTAAATAGATAATATAGGTATTCTCCTATATTAAGGAGAGGTGTCTATACCAACATTGCGACAATTGAAAGTTTTTGTTACGACTGCAGAATACAAAAAAATGAGCTTAGCTGCTAAGCATCTATTTATCTCACAGCCTACCATCAGTCAAATCATCTCTGATTTTGAAGCAGAATACAATGTAGAGCTGTTCATGCGTCAGAAACGAGAACTTCAAATTACTGCTGCAGGTGAAATTCTTTTAGAAAGTGCCAAAAAAATGCTTTCCATCAATGATACACTGACACAAGACATGAAAAACATTCACTTCATTCGTCCATTAAAAATTGCAGCAACCACGACGATTGGCTCAAACATCATTCTCAGATAATCAAAGTCTTGATTGACATCTATCCAGATATTGATCCTTTTGTCAAAGTTACAAACACAGCTCACATTGAACTTCTTCTGCTTAGAAATGAGTTGGATGTAGCACTGTCAGAAGGTGTTATCACTCACCCTGAGATAGTCTCAACGCCAGCATTTGTCGATGATTTGTGCATCATCTGCTCCACATCCATCCCCTTTCACAAAAGAAAAAACTGGACGTAAAAGATTTATCTAATCAATCTTTTATTCTTCGTGAAAAAGGCAGTGGAACTCGTGCCATCTTTGAAAAGATGATGAAAGAACAACACTTGAGCTATCAAATCAAATGGGAAAGTGCCAGTACATCTGCCATTATCGATGCTGTATGCAAAAACCTTGGACTTGGCTTTGTTTCAAAGCGAAGTGCATACAGATACGTCAATGAAAACAAAATTCATATCTGTGCTCTCTCGCAACACCATCTTCAACGATTTTTCTATATCTGCACTTATAAAAATCGTCCTTTCACTTCACAAATGAATGATTTCATCAAATTTATTGAATCATTGCCAGATGATTATCAGGGAAAATAAGAAAACAAGCAAGCACCGGAACATTTTATCCGGTGCTTTATTGTTCTGTACAAAAAAGTCTAGCACTGCTCTATGACGGTACTAGACATAAGACGAGAAATATGTTTTATGATGCTCTTTCAAAAGCTACAACTTCAAGAATGAATGTGTTTCCACCTGTTCCTCTGCCATTGTCGCCATGGCTCACATAGTTGAAGTACATCTTAGCCGATGAAGCAACGTTAGCATCTGCAGGATCAGTCAGCGCAACAGGGCTTGTTGATTCCAGTGTGAAATATGCACCATAATTTGTTGCCCAGTCTTCTGGTGCTTCTTTTAACAAAGTATAATCAGTTCTTGCAGCATATGAATAGTATTTGCCTTGTTCAAATTCTGGAGCTGCATCGCCAGTTACATTGGCAAAAACAGGCATCTGTTCAGCATAAGAGTGTGACAGGAAATAAGCTGTTCCTCTTCCTTCTCTGATAATGTTCTGAGCAGTCTGGCACAAAGTACCATCATCATGAGTACCACCGATACCTGCATTGATATACCATTTTCCATTTTCTTCATACAAACTGAAACGAATGTATGCCATATTAATAGTGCCATCAGGATTGGTTGTAGCAAGAACAGTCACACCCTTTTTAGCAGTCATAGCATCTTTCAAAGCTTGTCCTTCTTCAAACAAACCAGCAAATCCTGTATTTTCTACAGATGCAGATGTAAATGTATCAACATCTACTGGTTCTTCCTGCTTTACATAGCCATTTGCTTCAGCCCACGCTTTTCCTTCTTCTTCAGTAATCTCATTGGATGCTGAACAGCCTGCAAATGCAATCAAACTTGTCACAGCCAGCAAAGTTAATAATAAAGATTTCATTTTCTTCACTTTTTTGTTCCCCTTTCATCTTTATAAGAACAGTATAACATTATTGTAGTTTTTATCAACTGTTATAATTATCATCAATATTGAACCTACAATTTAGATTGTTACCAGAGAACTTCTCTGAATTCTTTAACAAAAACAAAAATATACTCCTTATGCAATCATAATTAGAAAAAATGCAGGTCATCTCTGGTCTGCTAATACTACATTATGTGAAATCTATATTGTCAATGTTATATAGCTAACTTATCTTGATAGCACTTTACTATTAAAAAAAGTCTTCTTTCGAAGACTTCATTTATAAATGGCAGGGGTGGAGAGAATCGAACTCCCATCAACGGTTTTGGAGACCGCTGTTCTACCACTGAACCACACCCCTAAATGGTGACTCGTACGGGATTCGAACCCGTGAATGACGCCGTGAAAGGGCGCTGTGTTAAGCCACTTCACCAACGAGCCAAATTCCCATTGCTTGACTATATTATCATAAGCCAAACAACAATGCAAGAGAAAAATCACTTTTCTTCATTTGATTTCTTTACATCTTTTATACAAATGATTTATAGTAAGTTTAGTACTATCGGAGAAAACTATGAAAACTTTTGAATTCAAACCTACTGAGAATTCTCTGGCAACAGTGTATCTTCACTCATTAATCACCACCATGGAAACGCACCGATCATCTTATCCCGTTGTGATTGTGTTTCCTGGAGGAGGATATGAGCACTGTTCGCAAGCATGCCAGGCAGTGGCATTGCAATCCTCATCAAATTGCTGTCTGTGGGTTTTCTGCCGGAGGCCATCTAGCAGCATCATTAGGAACCATGTGGAATCTTACAGAGCTATATCAATCTCTTGATATTGACAAAAAGGAACTCCGTCCGGATGCGATGATTCTTTGTTATCCTGTCATCTGCGGTGATGAATATGCCCATCAAGGATCGCTTCAAAGAGTAAGTGGTTCCTACCCCGGAACAAAAGAATATAAGTTTTGGGATATTACATCTCATGTTGATGCTGAAACATGTCCCGCTTTTTTATGGCATACTGTCAATGATCAAAGTGTTCCAGTTGAAAATACCATTGCAATGATTTCTGCACTTCAGAACCATGCCGTTCCTTATGAATGTCATTTGTTTCCAGAAGGTACTCACGGCATGTCTGTCTGCACACAAGAAGTAGGAAGCTTTGACCCTTACAATCAGCGCTGGATGCCCATGAGCATTCAATGGCTGTACCGATTGTTTGATTACACGAAATAACTTTAACTCTAAATTAAGAGATATAAGCAAAGTCAACAAGGACAGGTGATAACCATGAAACAGATTGAAAGAATTCAGGTCATGGAACAACTTTTGGATGAAGCAGAGCAAGCATTGCTTCAAGTCCATGAACATCCTGAAGAATACTTTGCAGCACAAGAAAAAATCGCAAAGCTGGAAACCTATTATACAAGTCCGCTTTGGATGCAGGATTATGAAGATGACTGCAAAGGAAAACTCCCACCCTCGCTTAAACGAGGCGTACTTTCAGAAGATGCTGTTGACACACTTTTACATCATAACAAAGAACTGATGATTCAATGGAAATCCAGCAAAAAGAGAGATCAATGAATGAATCTCTCTTTATTTTATCCAGTCTTTTAATAGTTTCTCGTAGATTTCTATTGTTTTATCCCATTGCTCATCCGTAAGAAGGCCATCTTCTCCTGCTACTGTTCCAATGTGTTTCCCAACAGCTTCTCCATTAATGATTGAAAAAACAATAGGCACTAAAACTCCTCTCTGTCCAAGGACATTAGCAGCATAAACTTCAAGTTTTTCAAGATGCTCATTCTCAAAACCCATAGCACAATTCACATAATAAATCGTTAACTCATGCTTTTCTGCAAGCTCTGCCAATACAGGAACGGCATTCAAACAATGTGGACAGCTTGGTCTGCTGATCAAAAGAATCCCGCTTCCTTTTTCTTCAAAAAGACGAAGACTTTCTTCCATCGTCAGTTCAAGAAAACGATCAGAAGGCTCTTTCATCGTTTCATAACTCATCATATCATTGGGTTGAGTCTTCAAATCTTCAATCGTCGACTTCTTTTCTGCACAGCTGCACAAAAGAAGTCCAATCATTAAAAAGCATATCAGTTTCTTCATTTCAGCTCTCCTCGTTTAGAAGTATAGCATAAGCCACGACATTTCACAAAACCTATGATAAAATGATGCTGAGGTAAAAGCTATGAAAATCATCATTTCCCCTGCTAAGAAAATGGTCAGCTGCACAGATGACTTTCTTCCAGAAAGCGTTCCTGTATTTCTCCATCAGACTGAACTCCTTCATCAGGAACTAAAAAGCTATTCCAAAGAAGAACTGAAAAAAGTACTCCAATGCAATAATCAGTTATTGAACTTGAATTACGAGCGTTTTCAATCCATGAACTTGTCAAAACAGACTTCCTGTGCACTTATGAGCTATGTAGGACTGCAATATCAGCATATGGGTTCTCAGCTGTTTTCTTTGAAAGAACTGGAGTATCTGCAAAAACATTTACGAATTCTTTCAGGTTTTTATGGAGTCTTGAAGCCAATGGATGGCATTGTTTGCTATCGACTCGAAATGCAGGCGAAGCTCAAAGGTTTTGATTTGCTTCATTTCTGGAACCGAACACTTTATGATGAGATTACAAAAGATGATTCTTTGATTCTCAACCTTGCCTCCAAAGAATACTCTCAAACCATTTCAGCCTACAAAACCAGTAACGTAACCATTGTCGATGTTGATTTTGTAGCCGAAAAGAATGGCAAACTCATCACCAAAGCAACAGAGGCAAAAATGGCAAGAGGAAGTATGGTACGCTATTGTGCTACTCACCAGGTTCATTCCATTTGCGAACTCTATGGCTTTAGCGAATATGGCTACATTTATCAGCCAAACTTGTCTTCTGAAACAAAACTAGTCTTTTTAAAAAAATGAAGTTTACGACTTCATTTTTCAAAGGTATATCTTTTCTCTTTTTGATGATAAATCATTGATTCAATTTCTGATTTTAAATAAATTCCTGAATCCAACTCAAGAGAAAATAGTTCATATCCATGTAGGTAAGCCACAGCCTCTTTCCCTTTCACAAAAACCATATTATGCATGCCTGGATCACCTTCTCTTAAATGATGACTTTGAAACCCTAGCTTTTCTTCCATCTGTTTTCTGCTCATAGATTCATCAAAGACAATCAGCATATCAAAATCAAAGTCAATGAAATCTATCAGAAATCCTTCAGAGCGTGTATTATTCATCATCTGTTTTTTTAAAGATCGAGTGTTTTTCTGCAGCGGTGACAAATAATCTGCTCCACTCAACACTGCAGCACTGACAATCACAAGGCTCATAAGCCACATCATCCATTTTTTCATTCTCTTCACCTGTTTTGATTCATTATAGTAAAACACACGTTAGAATTCAGTTAGGCTCCAACATCATTTGAAACTCTCGTTAAAATCATGTATCATTGTCATGTACTTAAAGGAGAAACAACATGGTAAAAAAAGAAACATTACAGAAATATGCTGATTTAGCTGTACGCATTGGTGCGAATGTGCAGAAAGATCAAATGCTGGTCATCAATGGAAGCGTAACAGATTACCAGTTCATCAGAATGTGTGTAAAATCCGCCTATGAAGCAGGTGCATCCTACGTTCAAATCAACTGGTCAGATGAAGAAACAGCATTAAACACTTATCTTTATGCATCCACTGAAACACTTTGTGAAGTTCCTCAATGGAACATTGATAAAACTCAATGGACACAGGACAAAGGGGCTGCCTTTCTTCATGTCATCAGTGATACTCCAGGATTGATGAAATCAGTCGATCCAGTAAAGATGCAGACTGCTCAAATGGCTCGCATGAAAAAAACAGCTCATCTTCAAAAATACACCATGAACAATGAAGGTCAGTGGTCCATTGTCGCTTTACCATCTGCAGGATGGGCAAAGATTGTCTTCCCTGATCTTGAAGAAGATGATGCAGTCAACAAACTTATGGATGCAATTTTAATGAGTTCACGCGTCAGCGATGACAACGATCCTGTTGAAGAATGGAAAAAGCATAATTATGAAGTCACTGAGCATTCACGTATTCTAAATGAACATAATTTCAAAAGTCTCCATTTCAAAAGTGAAACAGGAACCGATCTGACTGTTGAACTGGTTAAAAATCACGTCTGGGCTGGCGGATGCGAAACAACCACAAAAGGTATCGTTTTCAATCCAAACATTCCAACAGAAGAAAATTTCTGCATGCCTCATAAATATGGTGTCAATGGGAAAGTCGTTGCGACCAAACCACTTAATTATCAAGGAAAACTGATTGAAAACTTCTGGATTGAGTTTAAAGATGGAAAAGCAGTTGATTTTGGAGCTGAAAAGGAAGTAGAAACATTGAAAAATCTGATTGAATTTGATGAAGGCTCTGCTTATTTGGGAGAAGTTGCACTCATTTCCTATGACTCTCCAATCAACAACACAGGCATTCTGTTTTACAACACACTGTTTGATGAAAATGCCAGCTGCCATCTTGCCTTAGGACGTGCTTATCCGATGAATGTTAAAAACGGGACTTCCATGAGCGATGAAGAACTAGCTGAAGCGGGTGCAAACAGTTCTATGACACATGTTGATTTCATGTTTGGAAGCCGTGACATGCATGTAACTGGTATCAAAGAAAATGGAGAGACTGTCACTTTGTTTGAAAACGGAAACTTTATCATTTAACGAATCTGAAAATGATTCGTTTTTTTTTGAAAAGAAAAAGCCTGATTTCTCAGGCAATGTTAAAATCTGACATTTTTCTTCAGCAGTCGAAGTGCACCCTGAGCAGTAAATCCTGTCAAAAGTCCAGTAGGAATTGCCGAAATCAACAGATAAGGAATCACAAGCATCATACCGCTTTGATTGTACATAAGCATGACCATCATCACCTGTCCAGTAGAATGCCCCAGTGCTGAAAGCATGGACATTGACAAAATAGGCAGCTTAAGCAGCTTTTTGGATAAAATCAGAACTAGTGAACTAAGCAATACTCCAGAAAGTGAAATCCAGAAAGTAGAGCCAAAAATCAGTCCGCGCAATAGATTTCCAATCACAACACGCATCATATTGACAATCAGCATTTCTTTCACACCAAACAGTTCAACAGTGATCAAAGCAATAATGTTGGCCAGTCCAAAACGAATCCCATAAGGAAGTGCTGGAATATAGGTAGATTCCAGAATATTGATGGTAATAGCCATGGCAGAAAGCAGTGTCAAATAGACAAGACGTCTGGTTTTGTTTCTTCCCATTTCTTATTCCTCCGGTTCATAGACAACAATAATCTGATTAGGAATGCAGACAATGCCAATGGAGGCAAAAATATCATCTTTATGCAGCCATCCCATGCCTACACAGATTTGATTTGGGCATTCTACATCATACACTCTAAATGAACCATCCTGTACTTCCAGATGCATCGTGCCGTAGTCACCTTTAAACTCATAGGTTTCATTTTTGTTCACATCAAACGTAAACAGAATCTGATTGTTGTAGATTACTTTTCCAAGTTCTTCTTTCGTATTGAAGGATTCTATCAATTTCATACCGCCAAACAGAATACCTGCAAGCGCACAGATTGCCAGAATCACAAATAAATCTTTCTTTTTCATCATAGATTCTCCCTGTCGTTTCATCAACGAATCATGCTGACATATTATACATGGTTTAGACCAAGAATGCACGAAGTATTTTATTTTCTTTTGGACTGCACATAAGCCATCAATCTTACAAGAAGCGAATCTGGAAGATATTTTGAAACAAACACTGCCATTTTGTTCAGTGTGCCAGGTACAATGCAGCGTTTGCCTGAAGCAAGACCTTTCTTTGCCAGAAGTGCCGCATCATCCACTGAAATCATCAATAGCTTCTGCATCCAGGTGTGCTTCAACTTTGCTTTTGAAGCAAATTCAGTGTTCATAGGTCCGCAGCAAAGCACAGATACTTTGATGTTTGAATGGATCAGTTCTGCCCATAAGGCTTCACTTAACGAAAGCACATAACTTTTTGAGGCATAGTAAACACTCATCATTGGACCTGGCTGAAAAGCTGCTGTTGAAGCCACATTCAAAATCTCTCCTCCGCTTTTATTCATGTTTGGAATCACTGCATGGATCAACATCATCAGCGAAGTCATGTTGATCTGATGAATATCCAAAAGTGTACTAATTTTTTCCTGTTCAAAAAGGCCATAGGTTCCAATACCTGCATTGTTGATGAGTCTTTTTACTGAAAGTGATTTCAATTCTTCACAAAATTGCTGCGTCTCATTTAAGTTTGAAAGATTACAGACTTTGATTCTGACACTAATCTGATATTCTTCCATCAATTGTTTCTGAAGTGCTTCCAGTTTCACTTGTGATCTTCCAGTAATCAGAAGTGACTCTTTTTCTTTCGCATAAATTCGGCAAAATGCCTGACCGAGTCCCCCGCATGCGCCCGTAATGACTGTGTATTCCATTGTATCACCTGTTTTATTGTAGCATAAGATGTTCTGCCTTGCATGGAACTCTTTTATGATGACATCAAGTATGCTAGACTAAAGACAGGTGATCAACGTGATTGTAACTCGAAAACAAATGATAGAATGCGAACTCAATTCAAATTTAAGTGTTGAAGAGCTAATGGAAAAGGCAGGAAGAGGCTGTGCTTATGCTTTAATGGATGAAATCAGTCTGGAAAAAGATCTGCTTATCCTGTGCGGTAAAGGAAACAATGGCGGAGATGGATTTGTCATAGCTCGAATACTTCTGGAAAACCAATATCGTGTCAAAGTTTATTTGGCAGAAAACACCATCACTTCTGAAACTGCTTTAAAAATGGCAAAACGTTTAAATCCTGATGTATTTGTGGAAGAAGATATTATGAACATCATTGATCAAAGCGATGTCATCGTGGATTGTATCTATGGGTTCAGTTTTCATGGGGAAATCAAGAATGAACTGATTGGCTTGTTTGACGCTGTCAATCAAAGTGAAGCACAAATCTTCAGTGTAGATCTTAACAGTGGCTTAGAAGCAGACACAGGATGCAAGGACCCTCATACTCTAATTTCAGAAACAACACTTGTTTTAGGTCATTTTAAGATTGCGCATCTGCTTCGCAAAGACCATCAGTGTTTTCAGAAACTGAAACTGATTGAACTGGATCTTCCTGAGCCTCAAAACTCAATCCTTTTTGAGTTGAATGCATCGATTTTCAAAAAACTCCTTCCTGTTAAAGCAGTGGATTCTTATAAAAATGTCAATGGCAGAACTCTTTGCATCACAGGAAGCTCGCAAACGATAGGCGCTGCCCTGCTTTGTACTCAAGCGGCATGGAAGACAGGCATTGGCTATCTTCATCTTGCTAGTGAAAAAGAAGTACTGCAGGCTGCTGTTCAAGCTTTTCCAGTCACGGTCACACACGATCTTGCACATAGCTCAATCCCAGAGCTGCTATACGAGGCAGACAGCGTGGTGATTGGATGCGGATGTGATCATCTTGAAAACTTTGATGAAATTTTGATTTCACTTCTGGAAGATGCTCAGCTTCCTGTTGTCATAGATGCCTATGCACTGCGAAGAATGAGTCAGCATCTTCATGTACTGGACGCTTCCCGCTGTCCTGTCATCTTAACGCCTCATCTGGGAGAATTCTCAGATTTGTGCAGCTGTTCTGTTCAGGAAATCAAAAAAGACAAGCTTCAGCTTGCCAAAATGTTTGCTCAACAACATGGTGTTACCCTTGTTTTAAAAGGTCCTCACACAATCGTTGCTGCAGCAGACGGCAGACTTTATATCAATCAGACAGGTCATCAGAATCTGGCCAAAGCAGGATCAGGCGATGTACTTGCAGGACTGATTGCAGGATTCTGTGCTCAACAGCTGGATCCTTTTATCGCCTGCTGTATGGCAGTATGGATGCATGGCAAAGCCAGTGATATCACTACAGTTCCAGATCCAGTCTTCAGTGCATCTGATCTATTAAATGCACTAGATCTCATTTATCAATAAAGGACAGGAAATCACTCCTGCCCTTTTTCATCTTTAAAACCGTTCCATACTGGTATGCCTGTATATTTTTTGGGTTCCAATTCACCACGAAGTACTTTCAAAGCACCTAAAGCCAATGCTTCCTGTTCATACTCTCCTTTATACACACTGACAGGCGCGATCCATCCGCAGCGCTCTTCAATCTGTTCTTTTACATCATCAAATCGCATCAATCCGCCAGTCAAAACAATGCCATCTACTTTTCCCTTCAAAACAGTACTCATTGCACCAATCTGCTTACAGACTTGATAAATCATGGCATTCCACACACGAACCGCTCTTGCATCGTTTTTTTCAACAAGGGCATGAATCACATCCGAATTAGATGTTCCAAAATAATTGGAGAGTCCCCCTGTAACACTAATCAGCTTTAGCATTTCTTCTTTTGGAGTATCCCATAGATAGCGTACAACATCACTGATGGCCATAGAACCCATGCGAGTAGGAGTAAATGGTCCATCTCCCCCTCCGCCATCATTACCGTCAATCATTTTCCCATGATCATGAGCTGTAATCGTGATTCCTCCATCAATGTGACAGACAATCAGATTCAACTCATCATAAGGACGATTCAGCTTTGATGCATGTTTTCTTGCGACTGCCTTTAAATTCAGCGCATGAGAAACAGCTCTTCTCGGGATGCCGTCAATCCCGCTCACTCTGGCAAGCTCACAGTATTCATCCACTACTGTCGGATCACTCATAAACATGCGGCATCCTGATTTTTCACTGATACGCTTTGCCATCTGAACTCCCAGCATGGAAGAATGGTACAAGCCTCCTTTCGCAGCTTTTGTATCCTCAATCAACTGATCATTGACTTCATACGTCCCTGAGGCAACGCTGAAACTAGCCCCGCCACGGGCTGCAACTGCATCCAGTTGTAAGAGATCAATGTTTTGCTGCATTGCAAACTGTTCGATGACCTCCATTCTCACATCCAGCTGATCATTGATGGTTTTGTATTGTTTCAGCTCGGAAGAATCGTGAAAGACATCTGTTGTCAAGACGTGTCTTTCATTATGAAACAAAGAAATTTTGGTCGATGTCGATCCAGGATTGATCACTAAGATTTGATATTCTTTCATATACATTTCTCCAACATTTACTAGTATACTTCCAAACACACAAAAAGACCAGAAACATCTGGTCTTCTTTCAAATTATCTTCTTCTTCCTGCGCCTGCACCACGCGAAGATCCCCCTGTTCTTGGTCTGAATGACGAAGATGAACGAGGAGTTGACGATCTGTGAGCTGTTGATCCAAACCCTGAAGATCTGGATGGTGTGTGCACAACAGTGCGATTCACAGGTCGATGTGATGCTGGATATGATGGACGATGATGTACCCACGAAGAAGTTCTTCTCGGAGGCAGAATCACTAAAGGAGGTGGCGGAGCTGGTCGATGCACTACTCTTCTTCTTGCAGTTGTCGTTAGAACAACAACTAAAACAGTGATCACCACAAACATCATCAAAGCAATCTGAAGAATCGTAAACAAAGTCGAAACTGAGTTGAACACCTGATCCAATGGATTGATATCAGAAGCTGCATCTTCATTCACATTGTAAAGATGGACACAGCGCTGATAAAGAGTATCAAACACTTTACGTATCCCCTGCTGAATATTTCCTGATGCAAAATCAGGTTCCAAATCATCATCCAGAATCTGCTGCAGTTCATCGGCAGGAAAAATGGTTTCTAAACCACGTCCAACCATGCAGTAATAGTCTTGATCCCCTTTTGAAACCAAGAGAAGAATTCCATTGTTGAGTTCTGCATCTCCAAGCTCCCATTCATTGAAAATGGAATAGGCATAATCCACAATATCTGCATTTAAAAGATCAACTGTCACGATAACAATGGATGCACCTGCAGTGGCGTTTAACACCTGATTTTTGGAAACGATGTATTCCTCTGTGGACGAATCCAGAACTTTCGCAGCATCAGTGACAAAATACGAATCATCCTGCTCGACAATTTCAACATAGGCAGAAACAGGCAGCACCATTATACAAAGCAGTGCACAGAAAAGCCAAATTTTTCTGAACATTTTATTCAAAGGCACTCACCTCTTTTACACCTGTTAGTTTCGCAATCACTTTTGCCGGGAATTGTTCCAGCAGCTTGTTGTATTCTCTGACATAACGGTTGTAAGGATCATAGCTGATAGTGTTCATTTTGGAGGCAAAAACCGCAGCTGAATCCTCAAACAGCTTCATGGCTGCATCATCATCACAATAAATCACAAACAAGGCACTGACATCATCCATGTTGGCAACAATTCTTGAATAGATTTCATAATACTCTGCAGGAGAATCTGCACTTGAAAAATCACTGATTGCATCGTTCAAAGAAGTCAGTTCCACTGCTGAAGGATCCACAAATTTCTGAGTCAAAGAGACGATGTTTCTTGATGCATCCACAAGATCTTTTAAATCTGTATAAATGGAAAGACCATCTTTTCTTTCTCCTTCATAAAAGATATCCAGCACTTGATTTGCTTCACTAGATAATTTCATATGCCCGCTGAACAAAATGGAAAGAATGACAGTCAGCACAAATACCAAAACTGCAGTTGTTGTTTTTCTAAAAAGCTTCATCGCTTTCACCCTTTCCTTTACTGGCGGATATCAAGCAGTTTGTCTTTGAGTTCTCCTTCAATTCTTGCCAGTTCAGCTTCTGCTGCCTGTCGTTTCTGACGTCCTTCTGCCTGGATCTTTGCGACTTCTTCCAGCGTATCAATCAGATTCTGATTTGTATACTGCAGTGTTTCAACTTCAACAACACCACGTTCAGATTCCTTAGCAGTTTCGATCGTTGCCATCTTCAAAGTTTCTGCATTCTTTCTTAGAAGTTCATTGGTCATCTTCGTTACTTCACGCTGAGCTTCCATCGCTTCCTTGGAATGATTCAATCCCAATGCCAAAACCATCTGTGATTTCCACAATGGAATTGTATTGACCAATGTCGACTGAATCTTTTCAGTCATGAGCGTGTCATTGTTTTGAACAAGACGAATCTGTGGTCCCATCTGAACAGAAATCATTCGTGTCAGCTGCAAATCATGCAGTTTCTTTTCAAAACGATCACACTGATTTGCCAAATCGTTGGCAGCCTGAGAATCTTCTGCAAGGCCTGTTTTCTGCGCCTTGGCAATCATTTCTTTCAGTTCTCCATTGCGTACTTCTTCCAGTTTTCTTTTTCCTGCAAGAATGTACATGGTCAGTTCCTTGAAATTAATCAGATTTCTTTCATATAGTTCATCCAGCATGGCAATGTCTTTCAAAAGGATGATCTGATGTTCTTCCAGCTGTTCAGAGATTTTATTGACATTCTGTTCAGCAGCATCATATCGTGCCTTCAAAGAAGCAATTTTGTTGGATGTCTTTTTAAAGAAGCCAAAAAATCCTTTTTCTTCCTCTTCACTGGCATCAAATCCTTTGAGTTCAACCACCAAATCTGCAATCATATCGCCGACACTGCCAAGATCTTTTGTTTTGACTTTAGAAAGAGCACTGTCACTAAAATCAGAAATCTTCTTCTGTGCTTCAGCACCATACTGAAGAATAATGTTGTTGGATGTAATATCAATAGTCTTAGAGAATTCCTCTACCATTTTCTTTTCTTCTTCACTGAGATCCTTGTCGCTGATTTCAATCGGCACAATGACCTTTTCTTCTTCAACCACAGGTGTTTCTTCTTCCTTTTTAGGTTCTAAAGTCAATGTAATTTTGTTTTCGTCTGCCATCTTCAATCTCTCCTTAGTTCTTTTCCATCAAGCCTTCTCGGCTCATTAAATTTTCGAGTACTCTTGCCTCAACAGTGATATCCATTGCCTGCTGATCTATTAAAGAGTCCAGCTGTTTTTTGAATGCCTGATCTGCCGTACTCAGAAGTTCTGCAATTCTTTTACGACTTGATTCAGCATTAGATCCAGAGAACTGTTCAGCTTCAAGCTGATCATAATGATCCAGCAATTTTAAGATTGATGGAACATAATACTTCATATATTTGCGAATTGACTGACACGCATCTGGATTCATCTGTACATAATCCAAAATTGCCTGGTGCGTTTTTTCTATTTTATCAATCAATTCACTGACCTGTACATCACTGATTTTGTCATTAAGGCTGCTCAGTTGCAAGCGCATTGCCCTTCCTTCCAAAACAACAGCTTCCACATCTTTGTTTGCGAAATATTCAGGTTCTTCATAAGAAATCGTTTCTGTAATGTCTGGAAACACATGAAACATGGACAGTGCAGCAGTCCCCATGAGTGAGACACCTAGTCCAATCAGAATCGTACTGATTTTAATCATTGGAAAAATCAGTGAAATCAAAACAAAGATCCCTGCCCCGATATAAATTGGCAGCGGTGATTTTGTTGTGACTGTTTTTGTTTTCAGTGCCATGGACTACACCTCCAAACCTTCAAAGTCTTCAGCTCTCAACTCATCCAAAGCAGCAGTTTCATCGCTTAAACAGCGGCTGGACTGTTTCAATATCGCAGCTTCTACCAGATTTCTTGCCAGTCGGCCATTGCCTGCATCAGCAGCACGTGTTGACTGAACTTCCTCAAAATAAGCCAAAAGCTTTTGATCACAATCTTCATTTAAAAAATACTGTTTGCCCTTGGCAATGCTTTTAGTGATCATCAGCAGTTCTTCTGCAGTATAATCCAGAAATTCAATCACGTTAGGAAAACGTGATTTCAAACCAGAATTGCTAGTAAGAAATTCTTTCATTTCTTTTGTATAGCCGGCCAGAATGACCAGAAGATCATCACGATAATCTTCTATGCCTTTGACCAGTGCATCAATGGCTTCCAAGCCAAAACTGTCATCTTTGCCACGGTAAAGAGAATATGCTTCATCAATAAACAGTACGCCTCCCAATGCAGATTGAATCACATTTTCTGTCTGCGGTGCGGTATGCCCAACATATCTTCCTACCAGATCAGCTCGTGTAACTTCCACCAACTGCCCACTGCTGAGAATTCCTATCGACTTCAGATAACGTGAGATGATGCGTGCAATGGTTGTCTTTCCTGTCCCTGGATTCCCAGTAAAAATCATATGCATGGAAACGGCATTGGTTTTCATCCCTTTTTGTGCTCTTAGTTTCTGGATTCTAAAATGATCCTTCAGTGAAAGCACATACTGTTTGACTTCATCCAATCCCACAATTTCATTCAATTCATCCAGAATTTTCTTTTGCTGATCAAGTTCTTTCTCATGACCTTGGGCAAGAAAATCAATCTGCTGATCCTCCATCAAGACAATGACTTCATCTTCTTTGATGCTCATTCTCATCTTTTTGATTTCTTCAAATCTTTGATCCAGTTTCATTTGAAGAAGTGCTTTCAGCCACTTTTCCAGAACCTGATCCAATGCCTTCAGTCCTTCTTTTTCATCAAACTGTCGGCTTAAATAAGACGTCAGCTGTTCATCAAAGCTAACTTGTATGTTCAGCTTGGCAGCCTCTGCAACAAATTCATCCAGCTTACACTTTGAAATCTTCAAAAGTGCCTCTTCAGTAAACTTTGAAGTTTCTATGACATCATGAAATCCTTTGAAAAAACCAGTTCCTGTCATTTGAATCAAATCATTCAAAGAGGCATCCGCGATAAAGACAATCCCCTTGTCCGCAAAAGAAAGTGAATCAATGACATTGGCTGTCAAAGTATTCCCTGTTTCCTGCATCTGCCCTTGTTTTAAAGTGTATCTTTTTTTCAGTTTCAGTTTTCCTGTATGAACCAATGATTCAAGAGTTGGCATCAAATAAAAGGATGTCTGATGAAAATTATTGAACAGAACGATTTCTCCTTTTTGAAGGGCAGAATAGACATCCTGCACAAACAGATGCTCCTGTTCAGTTCTTTCATACAGTGACAAATCAACAATTCCTGCTTCTTTGGAACTGAAATAGCCTTTTTTCTGATACTGCTCCATCACGTGATTCAGCATTTCACTTTTTCCTGTTCCTTTTTGTCCACAAAGACAAACAATAAATTTAGGATCGTTCTTGTCATTTTCTAAAAGAAAAGGTTTGCTGAAAGCTTCTGAAAGATCTTCAATAAATGCTTTCTGACCTGGAAACAGCTCCTCTGACTCTTCAACAATGCTTTGAACATCCTGAAAATCCATAATCTGTTTGCTTGACTTGACAGGAGTTGAGTTCATTTCCACTTCATTCAGTGTCACACCAAAATCCTGTTCAATCTCTTGTTTCAGCTTCTGGTAATCTGCTTCGCTAAAAGAAGATTCCTTCATCATTTCACTAAGCTGTCTTGACTGCTGTTTGAGCATTTCGTTCAATGCATCAGTTTCATCTTTTTTCATTGAATAGTCACCATAGACAAAATCATTGGACTTAAGCGAACCTAAAGTTCTGCGTTTGGCATTTTTGCCAAACACTGCCTCCATCAAATCTTCTTTTTCCTTTTTTTTCATTGTGCTTTCTCCTTCATTTCCAGCACTGCTTTTTTGATTTCTCGCATTTTTGCTTTCTTTGAACGAAGAAGACTGTTCGCTAAAAGCACCAGCGCATCATAATATCCCTGTGTATAGGCATCATTTCGATTCTTTTTCAGTAATTTAGCATAGTATTTGATGTCTGCCTTGACTTTTTCTTCAATGACACACAAATCTTTAGGATTGTTTTCCATCTGCTTTGCATAGCTATCCAGGCAGCTGCGATGCCCAGTGCCATAATACCCCTGATATTTCGGTTCATAGGTTACACTTTGAATTGCCTTCATCATGTATTCAAAACGACTGATATGTTCAGCTGAGATATTTTTAGTATCCACTTGAGGCTTCCTTGGCTGACTGTTGGAAAGACTGCTGGAAATTTCAGCAGAAATCATTTCCGAAAAACTGTTGTATCCTTTTTTTCGCGCAGATTCATCCATACTGCTTTTTACAGCATTTGAAAAATCTGCAATGGTTGACTGATCATCCGCAAGCTGAGAAAACAAATGATCAAAAACATCCAGATGCTCCTGATTCTTATTCATTTGTCTTCACCTGCTTTCTAAGTGAACTGATGGACCCTTCAGAAACAAGACCATCCTTTTTCAAAAGAGCTTCCAATGTGCTCATATCGGCTGATAAATCCATAAAATATTCTTGTGTCAATGTATAAGTAATGGTCTTCAGTGCCTCATTGATCAAAAGAATTGTTTTCTGAAGACGCTCTTCAGTTTTTCTGAATTCTTCATGCTGATGTGCAGATTTGCTCAGCTGCTGATAAGACTGAAGAATTTCCACCAGGATTGGAAGATAATACTGAGTCAGTTTTTTTGTTTTCTCACGGGATTCAGGGAATTCTTTGACAATCACATTGATTTGTTTCAAATAAGCTGTGACTTCATACAGTCCCTGTGTAACCTGTTCATTGGATATTTCAACGTTCAGCTCATTGAGAGTTTCAATAAACTGTTCAATGGTGTTCAGCTTTTCACGTTTTGGCTCCATCGGAGTTTTCCTGTTTGTTGTCACACCTTTTTCAATACACAAAACACACTGTTCTAAAAGATCATCATAAGTAGAAGGATAAGATTTCCTGAACTCTTCCAGTGTCGCAATCTGGTCATCCTCTTTGTACAGATATAACATATCCACTGTTGTAAAACGTCCCTGATAAGGCTGAACAACAATGCCATTCTCTAATTCTAAACTTGAATTGTTTTGAAAATAATCTTTTAATATGCGCTGATTTCTGGTAATCTTCGCTTTATCTATCGTTGTCTTTTTCGCAACTGTCTTTTTTGTCGTCTTTGTTTTCCTGTCTGAAGAACTTAATGCAGAGAAAATCATTCCAAACACAAATACAGGCCAGACAAGACCGCCTAGTCCAAAGATAGATAAAAAAATTGCGAGAAAAAGCATTTTTCCAAAATCAAATTTCAACGCAATCACTTCCTGTTCTTTACTTAAGTAATTATATCACATTCAATATAAGATTCCATTCTTTTCATTTTGCGACAAACAAAGAAAAAGACCTGCATGCAGGTCTTCACTTATCAAATGGTCCCTAGAGCCGGACTCGAACCGGCATGGTATCACTACCGAACGATTTTGAGTCGTTTGCGTCTACCAATTTCGCCATCCAGGGATTGCCTATATATAATACCTGAATTTAAAGTGAAAATCAAGAACATTTCGCATTTTCCAAAATAAAAATGCTTCTAATGAAGCATCTATTCATTTGGCTAAGACAATGAATTCAAGAATTGCTCAGTCTGTTCTATCAGAAGCTGTCTTGTTTCATCATGTATTTCCAGTTTTCCAGTTGCAAAAGTATGGGCATCCATTGAAACTCCAACACCTGCATCATGGACAACCTTCAAAGACATCATTTCAAGTAGATCCTTCAATGCAATCCTTGCTTTCAAAGCAGCACTTTTACCAGCTGCACCTGATATTGTTACTGGTTTGCCTTTGACTACAGACCCAGTTTTAGCATCTCTTTTCACCAACGGTCTAGACAGCCAATCCAGCAAATTCTTTAAAACACCTGGTATCTGATGATTATATTCTGGCGAGACAATCCATACCCCATCTGCATTCTGTATTTCCCTGCGCACTCTTGAAACACTTTCTGGTGCAGGAAATTCAATATCTTCATTCATATATGGAATGTCACTGTAGCTTAGTACAGATACCTCAGCGCGGTTTCCTATGATTCTTTTAATCTCATTAAAAAGCTGAAGATTAAAGGATTCTCTTCTAAGTGATCCAATGATAAATACTATTTTTTTCATTTCAGGCTCCTTTCTCAGCATCTTTTTGTTGACTATATTTTATCATTGGAATCATTTTTCATCAATTTACATGCTCATTGCAATAATCTAAAAAAAGAATTGTAGTACAGATTCTATGATTCAATAGAGCATCCCCATTTCTCAAACAACCGCTTCTTTGATCTTACTAAACTTTTCCAGCCATTTGATTCATAAATAAGCTATCTGCTTTATAAGTTGTTATTAAGTTAAGAGAACTTTCCTACAAAAAAAAGCTCATCGATTGAGCTTTTCCATTTTATTGAACACCCATTGAGCTATCATCATCCCAATCAACGCACCTATAGCAACATCAGTAGGATAATGAACCAGAAGAACGAGCCTGGATAAACAAATCAAAATTCCAAGAAGAAATGCTCCCTTTCCAAAAACAGTTCTTTCAATTTTCAAAAGAAAGAATGCACAGCACATAGATGTTGCTGAATGACCAGATGGAAACGACCATGAAACAGGTGGTGTAATCCTAGGAATCAATACTGGATCGCTGACAAAGGGACGAGCTCTCATTACCAAGGGTTTCAGCAGACCATCGACAGCCAAGGATGTCAATAAGAGTGCTAGCACAAGAAACAGCGCTTCTCTATATCTTTTTCTAACCGCTAGGACCAATGCAAAAGCAAGCCAGATCATTCCACCATTGCCTAAAAAAGTGATGAAGCGAAACAAAATTATCCAAACAGGCTGTGAAATCACATTCTGAATCCAACGAAGTATGCTTAACTCCATTTAAAATACCACTTTTTCCAATATCATTTCGATCCATTGCCTAAATGGAAGACTATATGTGAATACAATCATCACAGCACATGAAAACATCAGAACAAATGAAGTCATAAATACCTTTAGCGAATACCATTCATCAATATCAGAGCGCAAAACAAGACGATTGTAGCGATTGACAAAAAGGAAAATCAAAGAAATACCATAGGAGACCAGACAGATTACACCAAAAACCCAAATCTGAGACAGTGGAACCAGCATTTCAGCAATCGACAGGATTGCAACTCCAATTCGAATCCAGATAACAGGACGTATCGACTGATAATACAAGGCAACAATAGCTAGAAACATCCCCATGAAAAAACCAGGAAGCGCAGTCTGCAAGCGACCATAAGAAAGCGCAAACAAAAATGAAGAAGCAAAAAGTGCAAAATAGTTTCCGTATCTTGCAAAACACTGCAAAACAACTCCACGATAAATATACTCTTCAAGAATCGGACATAAAATCACAAAATAAATCAGATAAGTCCACTGTACTTCAAGGAAATTGCTCATCAATGAGTCTGGAATTGCCGCAACTCCAACATTTTTTGAAGAAAGAAAACTAATCAAACCACTGGTTCCTGCACTTAAGATCAGATAAACTGATATCCCTAGAAATACAAGTGCTATCTGATTTACCACTTTGATTTTAGGCTTAGACCAGATTTGATGATTTTTTACGTTCAAGATCAAAGAAAGAAGAACAAAAGGAAGCAGCGACTGGAGTACTTTTGTTGCGATCAGGTAGAGATTATCAACAAAACCAAACGCAAAAATTCCAATCACATCACTATACTTCATCCAAATGAAATCTTTGAAATAATAGGATGCAGTTCCAATGAGAGTCAAAACAAGAAATGCAGCTCCTGTCATATTGAACTGGAAATGCATATGCTTCTTTAATCTGCGTTCATAATCGCTCATATTCTCCCTCCTTTCTTGTTTTTGAATTAAATTTCTAAATAATCTGCTAAAAGTGAAAGCATTTTCTGATTGTTGGATTCCACTTCAGGGACACTGAACGTTTCTGCTTCCTGCAAAGCTCTCTCTAGTGTTTCTCCATCTTTCACTTGAATCAGCAAACCTTTATCAAAAAAGTTTTCTATGATTTCACATTGGTGATCATTGTGATGTTCACCATATTTCGCCAGTCTTGCACAGGCAATCACTGGTTTCTTTAGACGAAGTGCAGACATGATAGTTCCTACTCCTCCATGAGTAATTAATATTCTGCATTCATTCATCCATTGCTCAAATTCACTCATATCCACAAAATCTACAATTTTCATACCTGCAGAAGAATACTTCGTACATCCTGCCTGAACAATGACATCCTCATGAATCCAACCATTTTTCAAAGCTTCATCAACAAGTGCAATCAAGCGTTCAAATCGCTTATCCTGTGTTCCAAGTACTACCAGTATCATTAGAAAATCCAGCCTCCTACCACTGCATTCGGATAATATTCAAGCATGCTTTCCCATTGAACAACAAACAAATCTGCAATTGGATAGACCAGTTTTCCTGCTTGTGTCGGTGATTTTGAGTTCGCAAACGTTTCAATGAACACTACCTTTTTCTTCATCAAATGAGCGATGTAGCACATTGGAACTGCAGTATGGGTTCCTGTAGTCACAATCGCATCCGGTTTCACTTTCAAGAAGATGAAAAAAGATTTGAGTACGTTGTAGGAAAAAACAAACAGATATTTCAGCAAATGCTGCTTTGTACCATATGCAAGATAATGAACATGACCAGGATATTTGTCAGTCAATGCTTCATTTGATTTTGTTTTTTCTGTTACCAGTGTATATTCACACTTCTCAAACAATGGACTCAACTGAAGAAGTTCAGTCAGATGTCCTCCAGTTGATGAGATAAACATTACTTTTTTCATACAATCTCCTTGAAAGTGAAAGGGTGTTTTTCAACACCCTATAGTCTTATTTCAGACAGCTTTTTACCAGTTCAACAACTTCCTGTTCTTTGTCGCAGGCAACAGCTTTCGCTGCAAGTTCCTTCATATCTGCATGTGACAGAGAACGAATCAGTTTTCTAGTACGCAGGATTGATGTAGCAGACATTGAGAATTCGTCCAGACCCAGACCCAGCAGGATTGGAGCAGCCATTTCATCGCCAGCCATTTCACCGCACATACCGACCCACTTGCCTTCTTTATGAGCACCTTCAATCGTCATCTTGACAAGGCGCAGAATAGAAGGATTCAGAGGCTGATACAGGTAAGAAACTTTTTCAGACATACGGTCAGCAGCCATAGAGTACTGAATCAAATCGTTTGTACCGATTGAGAAGAAATCTGCATATTTAGCAAACTGATCGGCCAGAACAGCTGCTGCAGGAATTTCAACCATCATACCTACTTCAATCTTATCAGAAACTTCCACACCTTCTGCAATCAGCTTAGCTTTTTCTTCTTCAAAGATAGCCTTTGCATCACAGAATTCCTGAACAGTTGCGATCATAGGGAACATGATGCACAGTCTTCCATGAACAGATGCACGAATCAGAGCACGCAGCTGAGTTCTGAAGATATCAGTGCGGTCCAGACACAGACGAATTGCACGATAACCAAGGAATGGGTTCATTTCTTCAGGGAATGTGAAATAGTTCAGTTTCTTGTCGCCGCCGATATCAAGTGTACGAACAACAACTTTCTTGCCATTCATATCTTTCAGTACAGTTGCATAAGCTTCATACTGTTCTTCTTCAGTAGGGAAATCATTTTCTGAATCCATGTACAGGAATTCAGTGCGGTACAGACCAACGCCTTCACCGCCATTTGCCAGCACACCAGCAACATCCTTTGGTGTACCGATATTACCTGCCAGTTCAACTTCGTGACCGTCAGTTGTTTCACTCTTAGCATCCAAAAGCACTTTCAGTGCTTCTTTTTCAGCCAGGAATGCAGCTTTCTTTTCAGTGTATTCAGCAACTTCTGCTTCAGTAGGATTCAGGATAACTTTACCTTCAATTGCATCCAGAACCATCATATCGCCATGCTTAGCTTCTTCCAGAATGCCTGCGCATCCAACAACTGCAGGAATTTCAAGTGAACGAGCCATGATTGCACTGTGGCTAGTTCTTCCACCAATTGCAGTTGCAAACCCAAGTGTAAATTCCTTGTTCAGCTGTGCTGTATCAGATGGAGTCAAATCGTGTGCAACGATGACAACTTCTTCATTGATTGTTGTCAAATCAGGAATAACTGCACCCACCAGATTGCATTTCAGACGGAAAGTTACGTCTTTTACGTCTGCTGCTCTTTCTCTGAAATAGTCAGAATCCATTGATTCAAACATTGCAACCATCATGTTGGCAACCTGATCAGCTGCATATTCAGCATTCACGTTGTCATTTTTGATCATTTCTTCAATCTGACCAGCCAGTTCAGGGTCCTGTGCCATCATCAGATGAGCATCAAAAATAGCGAGTTCTTCTTCAGATAGCTTGCCAGCGGCACGTTCTTTGACCAGTTCAATGTCACTGATAGTTTTTGACATTGCAGACTGCAGTTTTGTGATTTCTTCCTCAGCATTTGCTTCCTTTTTGACAATGTTGAGAACCGGCTGCTCAAGTTTATAAATCTTGGCAATTGCATAACCGGATGATGCGGCGATACCTTTAAGCATTGTTTTCCCTCCTAGAAAATTTTCAATCAGATCCAGAACATCCTTCATACAGGAGACTTTTCCTAGATCTTCATCATCGAAAGTGACATCAATTATCTTTTCAAGTGACAAAACCAGATCAACAATTTCCATTGAATCAAGTCCCAGATCTCTGAAAGGAGTTGTTTCTTTTATAATATGATTTCCTTTTAATTTCCAAGACAGCAGTTCCATCAGACATTTTTTGATATCCATGATTCCACCTCGCTATTATTTTACCATTTTTCATAGTTAAAGACAACGCAAAAAATCATCAACCGCCTGATTGCGCAAACGATAGTAATTGCTTCTTGAATGCTTCTCAAGAAGCTGAACTTTCTTCCTGTTTAAGAATTCATCCTCAACAATGTCTCTTAACTCTACATCCATTTCGTCAAGTGCCCTTTCAATCAAAAGACAAGTTTTCTTTTCGTTTCGATATTCTTCCTTCTTCTCCATAATCAAATCGCATTCTTCCAGATAACTGACATTTCCTTTGGAGGCACGATAGCAGCGCATCAGATAATGAACAATGATTTCCTTTTCAGATTTTGACAAATGATCTATTTTCATACAGGAACCTCCTACTCCATTATTGTACAAAATCAGTCAAAACCTCTTTTTTTGTTAAAGATTTACAATTTGACTTTTTCATCGTTTTAGCCCACAATAAATATGGAGGTTTTCCATGAAGAATCACAATTATCTGACCTACATAAAAATCATTGTCTGCTGCCTCATTTTCTTTTTTGTCCCTTATTTGACAGAAATATTGAGCAGCTTTGTAGAATCAAGAACGATTTCTTTGACTCTGGTTGTCAGCACAGCTGCAATGATGCTCATCTTTCTCAACTATCAGCTTGCTGGGCTGCACTGGAAAAGATTTCTGGCCAATCTCAAAGAAAACTGTGTCTATATTCTCTTTTCTGCACTGTATGTCTGGGCAGTTTATTATTTGAGTGCGCGTTTTTTCTTTTTTCAGAGTGAATCTATTGACCCGCTCATTCTAAAAAGCTATCCGTTTTTTGCTCCAATGATACTCATCACGTATACCTTCAGCTATTCTTTCTGCATCAACATTGTTTTTAAGCTTCTAACAGATAAGCTTCATTTTAAGGTTGAACCACAAATCAATATACTGATTTCAGGTATTCTGTTTGGTTTGTTTCTGGCAGTTTCTCAGTTTGCTGTACTGCCGCTTATCAGCGGACAATTTGATACTCTTATCTTTTACAAAGGCTTTTTAGTCAATTTCATGATTTCTCTGTGCATCAGCTACTGCTACAATCAGACCAGCACTGTTGTTCCTATGACTTTCGGCTTTACCTTAGCCTTGCTTTTTGCAGTTCTGTTTTAATCCTTCATCAGCTGTCCTTTCAGCTTATGAAGGATCTTTTTTTCTAAGCGGGAAATATAGGACTGTGATATCCCCATCTGATCAGCAATTTCTTTCTGTGTCGTGACTCTGCATCCAAGTCCATAGCGCAGCTGAAGAATCATTCGCTCCTCTTCATCAAGAAAACTCATCGCCTGATAGAGATTCCTCTGGTTTTCACGTTCATAAAACTGCTGCGGCACGATATCATCACTGGTTCCCAAAATATCGCTCAGAAGCAATTCATTGCCATCATAATCCACATTCAACGGTTCATCGAAGGAGACTTCCTGTCTTCTTCGATTTTTTTTGCGAAGAAACATGAGAATTTCATTTTCAATGCAGCGTGAAGCATACGTCACCAGCTTGATGTTCTTTTCAGCATCAAATGTACCTACTGCTTTGATTAAGCCAATTGTCCCAATGCTAATCAGATCTTCCATAAAAACGGGATTGGTTTCATATCTTTTGGCAATGTAGACTACCAGTCTTAGATTGTGTTCAATCAGCTTGTTTCTTGCCTCTATGTCACCATCTTTCATTCTTTTGAGCATCATCAATTCTTCTTCTTTTTTCAAAGGATGCGGCAATGCATCAGATTTCTGAATATAATAAACATGATTTGCAGTTTGAAACAAAATCGTTTTTAACCAGATGAACCATTTTTTCATTTCATCGTTGAGTGAAGGATGCACTCTACCTGTAAATGCGATGCATGTGCTGCTAGTGCAGAATAGGTTTTCCCCTCCAGCTGAACCACAGCCTTTTCAGCATCCACTGAACAGTTTCCTCCAATGGTGCTGATTTCAATCTTGTCTGTACATTTGATTTTTCGTTTGACAAAAACAACTGGCAGATTCTCACTCATAGCTTGATTGCCAGTATCCAAAAATCCTGTGCACTCAAAAGTATCATAGGCCGTCTGAATCAGCACAGGGACATACAGCTCCGCTTTAGTAAAAACTGAGAAAAAACAGTTTCCAGATACATCAAAAGCCAGCCACAAAAGACTAACAAAAATACCATTTAGTGACTCAGCATGGGTATAAATCATCCCTCTATAAAGCTCTATGCCATCTAAAAACTGAAGCAGACAGACAGATACTGCATAAAGAAACCAACATTCACAAATAGCAGACAAATGCCGCTGAAAAAGAAACAAAGAAATCGCAGCAGCTATCAAAACAAACATCAGCATACTGTCTGCTCTTTCAGAAACAACAACATGAAACAAACAAGCTATCATACATCTTCTTTTATCCAGTGAAATATTCGTCATTTTACTAGAAAGATCAAAACAGACATACAGAATCACAGCATTGACAAGCCATGTTATTTCCAGGTAGCTCTTCACTTTGACCTCCTTTCTGTTCTATCCTATCTCAAAGCATGAACGCATTTTGTCAGAATAATAAAAGAGCCCGAAGGCTCTTGGTTTATTCTTCAGTTTCTATGCAGCCATAGCCGCCATCTTTTCTTTTGTAGACCACAGAAATTGCATCTGTATCAAAATCTGTATAAATGAAGAAGCTGTGTCCCAGCATTTCCATTCTCATGATTGCTTCATCAACGTCCATTGCTTCTGCACGAACTCGTTTTGTACGCACCACTTCATCCACTTCTACCGGATCATCTGCTTCAATTTCTTCAACAAATGACAGGGCCAGTTTTTCCTTATGTCTTCTTGAAAGGCGTGTTTTCTGTCTGCGAATTTGATCTTCCAGTTTATCAATGGCTAGATCCACTGCAGCATACAAGTCAGGATGCATGACTTCTGTTCTCAGAATTCCGAGTTTTGTAGGAATGGTCACCTCTATTTTCTGTGCATTTGGATAGACTCTAGCAACAACTCGAGCAGTTGTTTCTTCGTCAATCATGAAATACTTCTTCAGAAATGACAGCTTGCCTTCAATCTTTTCTCGCATTCCATCTGTGATCGTCACGTTTTTTCCAATAATTTCAAACTTCATATTGTTGTCCTCCTTGACACTTTTAGTATAAGACACAATCAAAAGGAAAACTATTCTTTAAGAAATATTTATTTGTGGTATAATGTTGTTGTAAGCGGTCAAAGATTTTTCTGAAAGAAGTTGCAGACGTTCTGGTAACAGATCATCTCAACTTCTTTTTCTGTGAAATACTTTCTTAGTGCTTCTACCATATTCTGAGCACACGCAGCCGACTGCAATCCTTTGGCCATTTTTCCTTCACCATCATCAAAATAATCCATAAAATCAAAACCTAGTGCAACATGCTGCACACCAATGCGATCTGCAATATATCGAGCATGCTGAGCCAGATGATCTGCATCCTGACAAGCAGGGTTTTCACTGATGAAGTTCACATAGCCATTCATCCCAATCAGCCCGCCTGTTTTTCCAATCAGATCAATCTGGTCATCTTTCAGGTTGCGCGCTGCAGGACAGAGTGCGCGAGCATTGGAATGAGTCGCAAAAACAGGTTTTTTCGCTACTTTCATGATGTCATAGAAAGCATCGTCACTCACATGCGAAACATCCAGAAAAATGTTATTTTCTTCCATCAGTTCAATTACCCGAGCACCAAGCGCAGTAAGACCATAATCTGCCTCTCCCTTTGCACCTTTTGCCAATGCATTGGCTTCATTCCAGCACAAAGAAGCAATCAGCACATGATGCTCTTTCATGAACTTGACCCAATCTTCCGGATGATCCTTTACTCCGCACATTCCTTCTACAGTCATAAAAACCCCAGTCTTCGTTTTGAAATCTTCTTTTGTTTTTAAAAGCTCAACATCACTGGCTTCAATGATTTCAAGTGCATGATCCATCATTTCTTTCATTTCTTCTAAAGTCTGAGAGCCATCAAAATAATTCGCAATGGAACAATATTCTACTTCTCCCTGTTTCAGTTTTGACAGATGTTCTGTTTCAAACCGATTCTCAATCTGTTTGTTTCTCAGTAAGTCATAGCCAATATCGGCATGAAGATCTGCAATTTTCATTTTATTCTTCCTTTCCGGCATGCTGAAGCAGCCATTTGTACAACACCACCATAGAATACGTGTCCATTCCACAGTATTCAGAAAGACGTTTTTTCAGTTCTTCCTCATTGTCAGTTTCTTTTTTATCCATCATGCGCCATGAATAAACAGCGTCCAGTCCATGATGAATTGAAAGATCCTGATAAGACAGAGAATCGCTGAAGACAGAAAGCAGCACTTTCAATGAATACAGTCCTCTCATCTTCACGTCATACACCATTCCTAACTGAAACGGCACAGCCAGATCCACCATCTTATCTATAATATGTTCTAATTCTTTGCGATATTTAG
>JAFQKG010000003.1 GCA_017397025.1 Erysipelotrichaceae bacterium
TGTGACAGATGCGTCGTATAAGCGACATATAGAGGGGAAGTTGGTGCTGTTATGGGCAAAATGAATGCTAAAGAGGCAGCTTTAAAATGGGGAATCTCATTGAGAAGAGTACAGGAGTACTGTCGAACAGGAAGGATTATTGGAGCAGAACGTCTGGGAAAAGTTTGGATGATTCCAGTAGATGCGCATAGGCCTGAAGATCGCAGAATGTCTCATCATAAAAAACAGGATGTTTTTCATCAGCCATTGATTCGTAAAAGTCCTTTTCTTGATATGACAGATTTGTACAGTGTGCCAGGAAGTGCAGAGCAATGCATAGAAAAGCTAGGCGATTATCCTGAATCTCAGGCATTGTTTGCCACGGAAATTGCTTATAGCAGAGGAGAAATTGACAAAGTAGTAGCTCATGCTGAGGACTTTCTGAATTCACATTCTGGTTTTTACGCTGTGACTGGGGCTGGCATGCTTTTGGCACTGGCAGCAATGTGGAAAGGAGATGTCGCTCTTTGGAAGCAGGCTCGTATGCATCTTTTGGAAGCTCCTTGGAAAACAGAGGATCAGCGAGATCAGATTGCACTTTCTTTAGCTTGCGTAGACAGTGCAATTCGTCATACAGATGAGTATCCTGAATGGTTTACTCGCGGTCAGTTTGAGCATCTTCCGCCTTCTTCCTATCCTGCAGCAAAAGTGTTTTATCTTAAATATCTTTTGGTTTCGGCTCAAGATATGGCTTCTGGAAAATTCCATTTGCCGGATGTTACAGGCATAGGGTTAATGAAAAGCATTCCTTACATTGCAGAACCTATGATTTCGCAAGCGATGGCAGATCATACGGTGATTGTTGAAATCTATTTAAGGATACTTTGTGCGATTGCCTATCATCAATCAGGCGATGATGCTTCTGCGATTAAACATCTGGATAAAGCCATTGCTTTGGCGCTGCCAGATCAGCTTTTAGGTATTTTGGCAGAGCATCGAAGACAGCTGGATTATCTGTTGGATGAAAGGCTTGAAAAGGCGGATAAAGATGCATTCAAGAAATACAAAGAACTTCATCAGATACTTTTGAAAGGATGGACAAAGCTTCATAATGCAGTTTTGGAACGTTCTGTTTCACTGCATCTTTCGATTCGTGAGCGTGAAATCGCAAGACTTGCATCGTTTGGCTTAAGCAATCAGGAAATATCCAATCGTCTGAATATCTCGCTTTCAGCTGTAAAGAAAGCGATTTACGATGTGATGAACAAGACCGGGGCAAATCGCAGAGGAGAACTTAAGAATTATATTTAAACTATACTTTTTTCCAAAAAAAGGTTACTCATAAGAAAAAAATGAACCTGTATAATGAGGACGAAAATTATCATTATACAGGTTTTTCTTTTGGGAGGTTAAACTATGGAGCGAATTCGGGAAGGAGATTTATATCGGAGAATCACGATTGAAGATGTTTTGTTTGAGATACGCTATGGATATATGTGTGAGAATGAACGTTTATACTGGGAAGCTTCGCCAATCTATCCAGATTTCATAAAAAACCCAATGTACACCAAAGAAGGATATCCATTTGCAACCGTTTATCAGGATGGATGTCAGTTCTATCATCCGAAAGAAAATGCTTCAGATGAACATTGGTGCAGCGATTGTGTGCATTTTGAAAAGAAAGAAGACTACATTGGCATTTGCCGATGTGAAAAAAACAGGAGGAAATCATAATGAATGTCATCCGAAAGAATCATAAAAGAATGGAAAAGAAAGGAGAGAAAGCGATGAATAATTTTGAGAAACTGATGAAGCTGATTCTTTCAGCAGTGCTGACAGTCAACGCTTTTTCACACACAATGATGAAAATTCAAGGTGAAGAAATTGAAGCTCAGTCTGTGACGGAAGACTACATATCTGACGCAAATACGCTCAATAGCTGGACTTCTATGTTTACTGAAAACAGTACAGAATATGCAGGGGCAATCTGGACAGACAAAACAGTTCTTCAATACGGAGATTCATCATTCAATGAATTGAAAGTTGCTACATCATCTGAAGACGCTTCAGGAAATCTAGTGATGGGAACATCAGGGACTATGTCGCCGGGAGCATCTGATGGGAATTTTCTGGTGGCCTTGTCGGCATTAGGGGCAACAAAGCAGATCACAGGCTATTCCAATCTGCCATCTGATACAGTGCTTATACTGGATGTTTCCAACTCCATGAGCAGCAGTGAATTATCTGCTATGGTAGAGTCTGCCAATAAAGCGATGGCAGAACTGTTTGCGCTGAATAAGCACAACCGTGTAGGGATTGCAATTTACGGAACTACGGCAAGTGTTCTGCTTCCAATTGATCGTTATACAACTAGTTCGACTGCTGGAAGCGGAAACGACAGATATGATGAATACATTCGCATTTCAGGCAGTCAGATTATTTCTGTTGGAGCATCGTCAGGGAATGGATTTGATGTCAATTCTATTGATTTTGCTTCGATTGCAGCAAACATTCCAACAGTAAACAATGGTGAAAGTGAAAACAACTACAGAAGCCGTGTTGCGAATTATCTGGAAGGACAGCTGTCTACTACAGTTACTAATAATGTTGATATCAACTGGAACAGTGCTTTGCGGGGTCAGACAGTTTCTCGATGGAGTACAGAAAGATGGGAAACTTTCCTGAGAGATACTGTTGAAAATCAGCTTGCGGGTGCAGGTGCAGGTTCAGTGGGTACAGGTGGAGCTACATATATCCAAGGGGGGATGTATACAGCAAAAACAATGTTTGAGGAAATTGACGATACTGCCATTGAAACTGGATTGATTCAAGGTGGTACAACGCGCATTCCAATTGTAGTGCTGATGTCAGATGGTGCCCCTACATATGGAACGAATGCTTATACAGAAGCAACGAATTCAAATCGTAATATGGGTAATGGAAGTTCAAATAGCATTTCAGATCAGCTGGTCTTTGTATCACAGCTGACAGCAGCAGATTTAAGAGCATTCATTGAAACTCATTACGGAAGAGAAAGCTTGTTCTATACATTGGGACTGGGACTTGAATATACACAAGCATATCGAGTGCTTGATCCTTCTAACAATACTTCATCAAACTTATCTAGCTGGTGGAACACTTATCAGCAGGATGGTACTCCAACGACAATTTATAGATATGATAATCAGAATGTAACTCGACTGGAAACATCTGAAACAGCCAGAAATGCGATTTTGAATAACCGTTATTATGTGGATGAATACTTTGCTGCTTCAGATGAAGCAGGCTTGATTGCGGCATTTGACAGCATCGTTCAGACAATCATCATCCAATCAAAATATTATCCAACTTTGGTTGAGGGAACGCAGTATGATCTGGATGGCTATGTTACCTTTGAAGATGAAATTGGCGAACATATGGAAGTCAAAAACATCAAGGGTATGGAAATCGGCGGCACAATCTATACAGGTCAGGCTTTCCTGGATGCACTTAACGAAACTTCACTGTTTGGAAATGCAAGTCAGTGGTCGGCTTATGGAGAAGAGCTTCTGAATACGATTGCAGAGAGACTCAATATTGCCAACAATGAAGCAAGAACACTTCTGAGCACAGCATGGCGTACAACCACCAATCAGCTTAAAAAAGAGAATTATATTGGCTGGTATGCAGATGTACAGGGAAATTATCTGGGACACTGGGATGATTTGAAGCACACAGAAGCGAACTATCCTGCAGGTGCAGCATATCTGAACAAGAGCTATATTTTCTCAGGAGAGTTGGCAAGTGAATATGGCAACCTGTCAGGAAGCGATATGATGCATATTGTCGTTCAGGTTCATGAAGAAATCGAAACTGGTCATCAGTGTGTCATCTGGAAGATTCCTGCATCTTTGGTTCCTCTAGTTGTCTATAGTGTGTCTGTGAACACAAATTCACTAGATACTGCTACAGATATTTCACTTTCAAGAACTTTAGCTGATCCAATTCGACTTCTGTTTGAAGTTGGTCTGAAAGAGGATATCAATGAAATCAATCTTTTGGATAAGATGGCTGAGGCAAATCATTCTCATCCAGTGATTGAAAATGGAAAGACTGTTTGATATGCATTCTATTCCAATCGCTGGGGTGAAGGGCATACTCCAGATGGAAGTGGAGAGACTGATGTGCTGGATCCAACAGGACATTTGGCAACAGTATCACATTTTACGCCTTCTAGAGAAAACGAAAGATATTACTACACTGAAGATACTGTGATTACAGATGCCAATCTAAATCCATACAAGGGTAGCACAGCTCCAAGTGGTGATGGATATTATCATGCATATCGCATCATTAAGAAAAATGATTCAGGAACATTCTATGTAGAATACAAATCGGTTCCTGTTGCAGCTTCTGTTTTGGCTGCTGAAGGTGATCTGGCAGTAAGAAGGACTGAAGATGGAACATGGGTGATTCCAACTGGACAGATTTATCAGCAAATTGCACGTCATCAGGTGTTGAAGTCAAATAATGCAACAGGCACACTTAAATACTATGACTATCCAGTGATTGTACGAGGAAACGCATCGGAAAACTATCATATTTATGATTTCTTAGGCAACAATGGACGTTTGATTCTGATGGCTCAGCAGGGTGTCAAGATTTCAAAAACAATTGATAATCCAAATGATCAGTATGCAGGAGCGTTCACATTTGTGATTGAATTGACTGCACCAGAGGGAACTGAACTTCCTCAGACAGTTCAAACGATGCTGGTGGATGCAGAAGAAAATGAAATTTCGGGTACGACTGATGTAGTTGAGGGCAAACTGACAGTTTCTCTTAAAAACAATGAAACGCTTTATGTTGCAGGACTGGCTGCAGGAACTCTTTATACCGTTGAAGAACAATTCCCGCTTGAAGTTCCATATCGCGTACTTAATGTAACTGCTGAAGAAGTCGCAGATGAAGTGATTGCGAAAGGAACAGTTGATGCAAATCAGTTTGATGAAGTAGATTTTGTTAATACTGCAAGCTCACGCAAAGGGAATCTGCAAATCACAAAGACTGTGACTCATCCATACGGAGAATCTTATGAACTGGATTCAGACCTGCTGTTTGAGGTTGTGGTTACACTTTCAGATGTTGAAAATGGTAAAACATTTGAAGCAACAGGAACTGTAAGCAATGGTACTGCTGTGACAGAAGTTACTGTAGTTAATGGAAAGATTTCATTTGAAGTTGGACATGAAGACTCACTGATTATCCATGATATTCCAGAAGATACACAGTACACAGTTGAAGAAATACTTGAAGAGGATACAAACTGGATAAAGTCTGGTGAAGTGATTTTAGAAGATGAGAAATTCATTGAATCAGATAAAACTGCTTTGGTAGAACTTGTCAATCATTTGGATCAGATTGTTGAAGTTGATGTATCGAATATTGACATTGAAATTACAAAGACTTTAACAGGGCGTGATTGGAATGGATCAGATGCATTTACATTCATTGTGGAAAGATATGACAATGAGCAGAAAGCATGGGTCAATATCGGTACATCGAGTGAAGATGCTGTTGTGATTACGGATGAAACTGATGACCATAAGACTGTAATTTCTGGGACAAAGACAGTTGAGGGACAGTTGGTACCGAGAATAGCATTTCATACTGTAGGCAGATATTTCTATCGTGTTTCTGAAGTTGCTGGAAGCATTACAGGAGTAACTTATGATGCAACTCACAGATATTTCTATATTGATGTCAAAGATGAAGATACAGATGGTGTATTAGAACTTGAAGTATCTGATTACAGCGGAACTGAGGTAATAACATCTGAAGGCAAGACTGTGGTTGCTGCAAACTTTACAAATCATTATCGCAGTGCTGTTGCAGAAATCAATATTGCAAAACTCTTTACTAATCAGACAGGTATTGAAGTAGGCATGGAAAACTTTGAGTTTGTGCTTGCAGATCATACGCCTGATAAGGAATGCACGCTTGATGATGGACATACTCATGTCACTGTGAAGCCAAATGCAGGCGGAAGTGTGATGATTCCTCTGCTTTATACAAAGACAGATTTGAATGGAGCTACTACAGGCACATTTACATATTACATTTGGGAAAAAGCAGGCACGGTGCTTCCTTCAAGCGGATATGATTCTTCTGTTTATAAAGCAGTGATTACTGTTTCAGAAAATGCTGATTTGGATATTACAGTCGATTCAATTGTATTGAGTAAAGGTGAACAGACAGTTTCAGGAATCAGTTTCTTGAATAAATATGAGCTTGGTGGTGCAGCAAAAGTCAGTGTTCCGATTGAAAAAGTACTGACTGGAAGAAACATAAGTGCAAACGACAGCTTCACATTTGAGCTGTACAAGACAGCATCAAATTTCTCAACTTCAGGTTTAACTGCAGAAACAGTAAGCATCAGCGGAGATGGAACTTCATCAAATGCTTCTTCAGAGATTGAACTGCATGCCTTTAATGAAGCAGAAAACTTTGATAAAGCTGGAACATACTACTTTGTGCTTCGTGAGCAAAAAGGAAACAATCCTGCAGTCACTTATGACGGTTCTGTTTATCACATTACAGTGCAAGTTGGTGCTAATAATGAAAACAGCTCACTTGAAGTAAAGAATGTTCTTGTAAATCTTGTAGGAGGTCAGAGTGCTGAACTTGAACAGTTTGGTTCATTGATATTCGAAAACAGCTATCGAATTTTGCAGAACGCTTCTGTAACACTGAAAGGTGATAAGGATCTGACAGGAAAGACAATCACTGATTCTGATCAGTTCAAGTTTGAAATTGAATCATTGACATCAGATGCACCAATGCCATCTTCAAGTGAAGTCCTTGCAGCAGCACCTTCAGGAAGCTTCCAGTTTGCAGCGATTACTTATCAGAATCCAGGTGTTTATGAATACATCATTCGTGAAGTGATTCCGCAGGAAGCTGTAAATGGTGTTTTGACAAAAGATGATGGATCAACTGTTGATTATGATTCTACAGAATATAAAGTAACGGTAACAGTAACAGATAATGGACAGGGTGTATTAAGTGCAAACGTTGAAGGTGCAGAAGCAGTGAAGTTTGTCAATGAATATGAATATGGCTCAGTATCTATTGCTTTTGATGCGAAGAAAACATTTATTGATGAAGCAACGATTGAACCACTGCCATTTAGAGATGGAGATTTCCAGTTTGTTCTCTACAGGGCAAATCAGAACTACACAGTACAGGGGCAACCGATTGTAACACTTGGCAATGGGTTCAGCTATGATGGTGAAAGGGTTACTGAAAATCCAAGCAATGCAGAAATGATTTCTATTGCATTAAACTATGACAAGCCAGGAACATACTACTATGTTCTGCAGGAAGTTACAGGCTCAGACCATACCATCCGCTATGACAGCAGAGTATATCATGTGCTGGTATCTGTTACTGATTACGGAAGTGGTTCTCTTGATGCAAGTGTTTTCATTACACAGGGTGGAAACACAATGTCAGACATTCAGGGCAGTGATACGGAGATTGAGTTTAGAAATGTTCATACTGTGAATTATGTGGATGAAGATATTCCAATTCGTAAATACATAGAAAATGATACAGGAATTCTTGTCCCAATGAATATGTTTGCATTCGGTTTGTATGAAATGAATGCAGCTGGTGACTTGATTTTAGTTCAGAAAGATGGAACTGATTTTGTAGTAAACGCTTCAGCTAGTGGAGATGCAACCATTCACATTCAGTTCAATGACAGAACAATGGGGCCTGATGAAGAAAGAACTTATGAATACTACATCAAGGAAATCATTCCAGAAAATACAGATTTGTTAGAAGGCATCACATATGATAAATCTGTCTATAAAGCAGTGATTCATGTTGAATATGATGCAGATAAGTCGTTGAAGACAACAGAAACATTCACTCGTATTGCTGATGCTGAGGGAAATGAAATCACTCCAGAAGAAGTTTTAGAACTTGAATTTACAAATAAGTATGCTCCAGTTGAAATTTTGGATAAAGATGTACATCTCAGTAAAGAAACATTCAGCGTAGATGGAAGAACTGTATCTTATGGGGATCTATTGACCTATGAAATAATCTACACAAATCCAAGTTTCAATGAAACAGTTGTATCAGCAACCATTATTGATCAAATTCCAGAGGGTACAGTCTTTGTTTCAGCAGACAATGACGGTGTCTATGAAAACAATACAATTACTTGGTCACTTAGCAATATTGAAGCAGGACAGTCAAGAAAAGTGAGTTTTGAAGTTCGCGTGATTGCAGGTGCTGGTGCCGAATTTACAAATCAGGCACATGTAGAAATTGGAGAAAATACATATTATTCCAATGAAACTTACAACAACGTTGTCACTGAAAAAGATGTTGTCAGTCTGGATGGACAGATTCAGATGGATGGACAAGCTGTTTTGCCAAATGACATTCTGACATATCAGATTGTCTATGTGAATCCAAGTGATACACTGACAGCTGAAAAGGTTACAATTACAGACTATGTACCAAATGGCACCGAATATGTTGAAGGCAGTGCAAATCTTGGCGGTATCTATGAAAATGATACAGTGACTTGGGTGCTTGAAAATGTTGAGCCAAATGGACGCAGAACAGTAACTTTCAGTGTTAAGGTTGTTCAGCATGATGCAGCGATGATTTACAATCAGGCAAATGTCATCATTTCAGGAAACAAATACACAACAAATGAAGTGTTCAACTATGTGGTTGAAAAAGAAGTCAGTCAGTCACATGTCAATGTTGGTGATACAGTGACTTATACAATCAATTACATCAACTATGAAAATACTTCAGCAGATATCATTGTTACAGACCAGTTAGCTCCAGGATTAACTGTTGTGAATGTTCAGAACAATGGTCTCTATGATTCATCAAATCACAGCATTGTATGGACAATTGAAAATGTTCCAACGAAGACTGCTGGATCTGTAAGCTTCACAGCGAAGATCAATGATCAGGCTGCTGAAGTGATTGAAAATACAGCAGAGGTACAGGTTGGAAACAACCCTTCAGTCCATACAAATCCAATTGAAGTGTCACTGCTCAAATCTGCTCAGTTAGTGGCATACAAGCAGCTTGAAGGCAGAGAACTTGCAGAAGGTGAATTTGAATTTGAACTGTATCAGACAAACAGCACATTTGAAATCTCATCTGCAGCAATTCAGAGAAAGAAAAATGCGGCAGATGGAAGCATCGTCTTTGATGAAATGGAATTCAATGGATTGGGTTCTTACTACTTTGTCATCAAGGAAGTCAAGGGTACATTGGGTGGAGTTCAGTATGATGAATCTTTGGCTTATGTGACAATCGCACTGACTCAAAGTGCAGATGGTGTTGAAATGTCCAAATCCATTGCAATGAATGGATCAGCTGTACAGGATGCCATCTTCACAAACACATATGATTTGAAAGATGATGCCAAGACTGAAGTTGTACTTTCAGGAAGAAAAGTACTGGAAGGACGTCAGTGGAAAGATACTGATTCCTTTGAATTTGAATTGTACAGTGCTGATGCAGAATATGCTGTACAAGGTGAAGCACTTGATTCAGCGACTGTTTCAAAGCAGAATCATGAGTTTGTATTTGATAAAATTGAATACACAGATCGCGGTATACACTACTTCATTATCAAGGAAGTGAAGCAGTCCATTGGCGGAGTAGCTTATGATGAACATGTTTATCATATCCAGGTAAATGTAACAGATGATGGACAAGGCAATCTGATCCACGAAATTCTGGTGGATCAAGATGCAAATCAATCGATACTCTTTACCAACATCTATCAGCCTGAGGCAAGCCCATTCACGCTGCTTGGAAACAAGCTTCTGGATGGAAGACCACTCAATGCAGGAGAATTTACATTTATCCTTTATGAAAGCGACAGCTTCTTTACACACCGCAGTGAAGTTTCAAGAACTGTGAATCGTGCAGATGGAACCTTTGATTTCACAATTGAAGGAAAGATGCCAGGTACATACTACTATGTGATTGAAGAAGAATCTGGATCTATCAATGGTGTCACTTATGATCAATCACATTATCACATTACAGTAACTGTAAGGGATGATACAGATGGACATACTACAGCACAAGCTGTATACGAACAGTATTCCAATACATCCAGTGGTAATCGTCTGCGTACTGCTCAGAGCGCAGAGTTCATCAATACATACAAAGCTACTGACAATGTTCTGCTTACAGTTACTGGAACAAAGGCATTAGAGGGCAGAGATGCAGTTAATGGGGAATTCTCATTTGAACTGTATGAAACAGGATCAGATTATGTGATTCAAGATGGTGCTCAGCCAACGTTAAGAACTGTAAATCATAATGGAGAATTCAAGTTTGAAGGTTTGACTTATCAAAATAAGGATGAAGTTCACTATTATGCAGTGAAGGAAGTGAAAGGAACTGCAAAAGGAATTACCTATTCAACAGAAACCTTGACATTCAAAGTAGTTGTCAGAGATGATCTGAATGGTGAACTGGTTGCAGAAGTGTTCAATCAAAACAATGAACAGATTTCTAATATCGGAACAATTACAAACAGCTATCTGGCAGAATCATCTAACGCTGTACTAAATGGTTCTAAGAGCCTTTATGGACGTGAATGGACTGCAGAAGATGAATTTATATTTGAACTGTACAAGGCAAATGAACAATTTGCAGTACAAGGCGAAGCACTCTTATCTAGAACAGCAAGAAAAGACAGCACAAGTTTCACTTTTGCGGGAATTAGTGAATTGTCATTCAACAAGGCAGGAATTCATTACTTTGTGATGAAGGAGGTTTTAGGAAGTGCAGGAGGCATCAAGTATGATGCAACTGAATTTGGAGTAAAGATTGTTGTAACTGACAATCTTGATGGAACAGTAACTCCAATTGTTCACTACTATGCACATGGCAGCGAAGTCAGTTCAGTTCATTTCAATAACATCTATGAACTGAATGATGATGCAACAGTCAGGGTTATCCTTAGTGGTACAAAACAGCTGACTGGACGTTCAATCAATGATGGAGAATTTACATTTGTTCTCTATGATGAAACTGGAACAGCAATATCTACTGCGAATAATGTAGGCAATCAGTTTGTGTTTGATGCAGTCACAATCACAAAAGATCAGTATCAGGCTATTGTAGATGCACGTGTAAATGAATATAAAGATAAGGTAATTGCAGAGGCTGAAGCAAAAGCTGAAGAAGAAGCTCGACTGATTGAAGAAGCGCTGCTTGCACAGCAAGCTCAGCAGCAGGAAGAATTATCTGCAAGTGAACCAGCACTTCAGCTAGTGCAGGAAGAATTATCTGCAAGTGAACCAGCACTTCAGCCAGTGCAGGAAGAATTACTAGCAAGTGAACCAGTGCCTCAGCCAGTGCAGGAAGAATCACCTGCAAGTGAACCAGCACCTCAGCCAGTGCAGGAAGAATCACCAGCAAGTGAACCAGCACTTCAGCTAGTGCAGGAAGAATCACCAGCAAGTGAACCAGTTCAGCTGCTGACTGTGATTCCTACAGCTGATGAAATTGAAGTGCCGCAAGAAGTGATGAATGAATTGAAGAAAGTTCAGTTCAGCTATGTTATCAGGGAAGAAACTGGAACGGCTGGTGGAGTCACATATGATAAGAACTCTTACAATGTAGTACTCACAGTCTATGATGCAGGTAATGGCACTTTGGCTCATGAAATGACGGTAAACGGATCAAATGAGCAGATTGTCTTTAAAAATAACTACACTGTAGAGCCATCTTCGGTTGTAATCAGTGGTACAAAGAAACTGGATGGACGAAATTTGAATCCTGAAGAATTTACATTTGTTCTCTATGAATCCAACAGTTCATTTGCTGATCGTACAAATCCAAGAGAGGCTAAAAATACTGAATCTGGATCATTCTCATTCGATGTTTCTGAAAGGATGCCAGGAACTTACTACTTTGTGCTGGAAGAAAAAGCAGAAGCACTTGGTGGTGTTGTATATGATAAGACGCATTATCACATTGCAGTTTCAGTATCAGACAATCTGGATGGTACATCATCCGCTCAGATTACTTCTATCGAAAAGTTCAAGTCAACAGAAACAGGTGTTGTAAAGGAAACAGTGAATGAAATTGTCTTTGAAAACAAATATAAAGCTGTTGATAACTTTGGACTTACCATCAGTGGAATCAAGAAACTTGTAGGACGTGAACAGATCAATGGAGAATTTACATTTGAACTCTATGCAGCACAGGATGAAACATACACTGTAACTGAAGGAAGTGTTCCAGTCAGAACTGCTCATAATCTGGATGGCGGATTCAGTTTTGATGAACTGAAGTTTGAAAAAACAGGTGTCTACTACTATGTGGTGAAAGAAATGACTACTGCTGCAGCGTACATGACATATGACAGCTATCAGTATCACATCAAGGTTACTGTAACAGATCCAGGCAAGGGTGAACTTGATGCAAGCTATGAAGTAGTCAATCAGATGAACTCCAATGAAATGGTATTTACAAATGTATACCGCATCATTGAAAACCAGTTTGTTGAATTGACAGGAACTAAAGATATTTCTGGACGCGAATGGCTTGATACAGATGTCTTTACATTCATGCTGTATGAGACAAATGAACAGTATGATCTTGCATCAGAAAGCAAACTTCTCGATACAGCACAGGCAACATATAATCAAAGAAGCTTTGTATTCGATAAGATTGAATACAGTGCAGAAGATGTTCATTACTACATCATTAAGGAAGCTAGTGGAAGCATTGGCGGAATCACATATGACAATAAGGAAGTTCATGTGAAAGTCACTGTAACAGACAACCATGATGGTACATTGAGTGTTGTTCAGGAAATCTTTGAAGATCATGAGTTTGTAGATGACATCAAGTTTACAAACATCTACAAGGCAAATGCGACAAAAGAGGGTGAAGGACTTCCACTTTCAGCAGAGAAATCTATGACAGGAAGACCTCTTGAAGCAGAAGAATTCAAGTTTGAACTTTACCAGACGGCAGCTGATTTCGTGATTTCAGGAAATCCAATTCAGATTAAGACAAATGATGGTTCTGGAAAAGTTGAATTTGAAAAGCTCGACTACAATGAACTAGGATTGTTCTACTATGTTCTGGTTGAACAGAATGGTGCTCTTGGAGGCATTACATATGATGAAACTAGATATCATATTACAATTGAAGTGACTGACAAGTGGGATGGCTACTACACTGCAAATGTGATTTCGATTGTGAAATCATCCAATCTTGCAGAAGTGCAGTCCATGGCATTTGAAAACCGTTATCAAGCAGCACCGACGGAAGAAGGAATCATCTTTGAAGCGGTGAAGGTTCTAAACGGTAAGACATTGCAGGATAAGCAGTTTAAGTTTGCACTTTATTCCGCAAGGGAAACTTATCATTATGGAGGAGTAGCACTTCAGATTGTTGAAAACGATGCAGAAGGACGAATTCTCTTTGATGAAATTCACTATGAAGAAGCTGGAGATTACTATTACATTGTGAAGGAACTGAATGATAATCAGGCAAATATCACCTACGACGGTACTGAATATCGAATTCATGTAAGAGTTGCGGATGATTATGCAGGTCATTTGAGTGCAGAAGTTGTATCTGTCCAAAAAGGCGAAGAAGATGCATTGAAGATTGAATTCAAGAATGTATACACAAAGCCTGAAGATCCAACCCCAGTCATTGTTCCTCCAAATACAAGTGATCCAACAGCGATTGCTTCATGGAGTACTCTAAGCATGATATCACTTCTCTTGGCAGTATTGCTGATGCTTCTGAAAAAGAAAGAAGAACAGGAAATCTAAGAGAAACAAACTAATAAGAAACTGCAGGGACATTTAAACCCTGCAGTTTTGAAATTTACCCCTATCTGAATGGGTGGTTTTGAGGTGTGAGAGAACTTTTGAAAATGGAATAGTGCTATAGTTTATATGTAAGATTATTGGAATCGTTAGCTTTGTTGCAAAGGGATATCCCTTTATTTATCTTTAACAAGATAAATAAAACCTAACGACATGATTATGTTTTTTATGGGTTTAATCCTAAAATATAATCTATCAATAATTATATCTTTATTTGAGAGGGAGGAAGAGGACGTATGAAAAAATTACTCATCAAATTATTTGCGATTGCAATGGTTTTTTCACTATCACCTATAGACGTGCATGCTGTAGAAACAGAAAATGATACAAATCCAATTCAAGTATTATACGTTGGTGATGTTGATGCAATCGAAATTCCATCAGGTGATGGATGGACTTTTGATGCAGAAGAAGGGGTATTAACTTTAAATAATGCAAACATAAAAGGAAGCACAATTCACAATCATTATGATTATAATTATGATGCTGCCATTTATGTAGAAGGTGATCTTACTATTGAATTGATTGGAGACAATTATGTTGAAAGGCAAGTCACAACGGCTCCAACTAGTGATAGCATGTATTATGCTATATGCTCGGCAGTTTATCCATATGAAGGATACGATGAACCAAGTAAACTTAAAATAGTTGGTAGCGGAAAACTAACAGCAGGTGTTGAGTTTGTTGAAGAAGCTACAGAATGGGAATATTTATATTATAGTTGTGGTATTTTTTCTAACTCATATGGCGGCGTTGATTTGACTGGTTTACAAAAAGGTAGTGAACTTTATGTTTATGGTGGATTTGATGGAGAAGCAGATTATTATCAAGTTGCTGGAGCTTGGAATACTTCTCCTAGGTTTGGGGATAATCAAATTGTTATTGCATATATGGACATAGAAGGAACTATGGAAAATGAAGCCGGTTATAACTGGAACAATAATGATGCATGTCTTATGAAAGTACTTGTAACAGATGCATATTTAAATAGTTATGGTTTATTAACTTTAAATGATAATGGAAGTGCATCAGGAAATGGATGGACTTGGAATAATAATGTTTTAACATTATCAGAAAACTGTGGAGTTAATGCCGTTTGGTTTAAAAGTTCATTAAACTCATCAAAATTATTTTTAAATGGTGATGTTACTTTAAATAGTGTTGGTGTTCCAAATGGATATGATTACGCTGATTCTATTTATACACAAACTCCTTTAGAAATTGATACTGGTGAGTACACACTAACACTTACTTCAGAACGTTATGGTATTTATGCAGAAAATGATGTTTTAATTTCTGGAGGAACTGTAAGCGTAGAAGATTATGAAGAAGATTATAATGATATGTATGCTATTTATGCAAAAGGTGCTGATGTTACAATTCAAAATGCAACACTTAATGCAGATAACGAATTATATCTTGAAGAACGATATATTGAAGAATCTGATTCAATTGTAAACCCAGGTTTATTAAAAATAGAAAATTCTGTATTTAATTCAATTTTAGGAATTTCTTCTTGGGGAAGTGTTAAAATTGATTCATCTGATGTAACTATAAGTAACTGTTTTATTGGAATAAGTGCAGATGGAGATATGGAACTAACAAATAGTACTATAAACATTACAGCAGATTTATATTCTGATTCAATGGTGTTTAATAGTGGTGGTTCAGGAATTGTAGTAATTGATAATTGTAATCTAAATGTTACAGCTTTAGGCGATGTTTTATATATGTATACAAGGAATATGACTCCAGACTTTACTAGAGTGTCAATTACAAATACAGCAATAACAACTCCAGAAGTATGGAGTGTAGGAACTCAATTAAGAGGAAGCAGCGATTATATTACTTTATTAGATACTGATGGTAATGTTGTTAAAACATTAATTGGAACAGCAAGCTTGGTGCCTCATGAGCATACTTTCGGTGAATGGAAAGATGCAGAAGATGGTCTGACACATGTTCGAGAATGCGAATGTGAAGAAACAGAAACAGAAGAACATGCATATGATGATGGCGAGATCACAGTGCCAGCAACCCATACTGCAAAAGGTGAGATGACATACACATGCACAGGCTGCGGATATTCTTATACAGAAGATATTCCAGCAACACCTGAACATACATTCGGTGAATGGATAAAGATTTCTGAAAACGTTTATGAGCGTGAATGCAATGGCTGTGGATATAAAGAAGCAATCAGCATTCGCGAAGATAAGCCAGTCAACACTACTACCTCTTCTTCAAATGCTGCAAATACATCATTGAATAACAGTGATATGGAATTGATTGACAGTGTGTTAACCGAAGAAGAACAATCTTCTGTTGCAGCGGGAGAAGAAGTAATGGTTTACTTGACTGCATCTGATATTTCTGATTCGGTTTCAAATGAAGATCAGGAAGCCGCTGCATCTGTTCTGGGCAATGCACATGTTGGAATGTATCTGGATATTGATTTGTTTAAAATTATCGGAAGCAAAGAAAAAGAACAGGTTACAGAAACATCAGGAGAGATTTCAATTACAGTGAATGTGCCTGATGCACTCATTAATAAAAATGCAGCCGTGAATCGAACATACAAAATGATTCGTGTACATTGGGAAGGTGGAAGTCCAATTGCAGATATCATTCAGGGTATCTTTGATCCAATAAAGCATACATTCAGTTTTATGACAAACAGGTTTTCAACTTATGTACTAGTGTATGAAGATACTGTAGCTGCAGTTCCAACTCCAACACCTGAGATTATTGAAAATAGTCAGCTAGTTCAAAGTCAAGTGCCTAATACAAGTGATCATCATTCGATTTTTTTGTGGATAATTTGGATGATGATAAGTGGATTAGGAGTAGTAATTCTGTATGAAAAGAGAATTGTGTCAAAATGATCCGATTCATAAAAAAACTTATAAACATCCTGTGGTCAAGCTTTGACAAAGTGTGTGGTTGAGCTTTAAACGGACTGTGGTCCATCTATAACAGAATTGTGGGGCTGTGACGCCTAGAGAATTTACATTTTCTCTATTATGTCACAGCCCCTTTGATGAAAGAATTTTTTTGTAATTTTCTTTGTCTGTATCTCCTTCGGTGGAAATGCATAAAATGATGGAATCTTTAGTGATTTGAAGCTGGTCTTTTAGTTGAGAGTGTTGTGGATTTGTCAGCAGTTCAGCCACAAATCCCATGGTTGCAGCTCCGCTTTCTCCAGAAATGATGAGTGGATCTTCTTTTTCAGGAATGCCTAGAGTACGCATGCCTAGTTCCGCAATGTCGTCGCTCATGGAGATAAAAAAGTCAGCATGATCTTTTAATACATTCCAGCCAATTGTACATGGCTCACCGCAGGCAAGACCTGCCATGATGGTATCTAAATCTCCTGTGACTGTATGAATAGCGCCATCATTGGCTTTTGCGGTTTTATAGATGCAGTCAGCCTTATCGGGTTCAACAATCGTAATAATTGGGCGTTCTTCTTTGTAGTAATCTGCAATAAATCCAGTGACTGCACCAGCTAATGCTCCTACTCCTGCTTGAAGGAATAGATGTGTTGGCTTGATTTGGTTTAACTGCTCAACAATTTCCAATGCCATTGTGGTATAGCCCTGCATAATCCAGGTGGGGATTTCTTCATAACCTTCCCATGCGGTGTCTTGAACCATGATCCAATTGTTTTCTTTGGCGTGTTTATTGGCTAAACGTACTGCATCATCATAATTGTATTCAGTGATAGATGCATCAGATCCAAGTGCTTTGATGTTGTTTAAGCGTTCTTGAGCACTTCCTTTTGGCATATAGACGACACTATGCTGCTTTAGACGATTGGCGGTCCAGGCAACGCCTCTTCCATGATTTCCATCAGTTGCGGTAATAAAAGTCATTCGATTGAAGCTTTCGTTCGTGGAATATTTGATGAGAGTATCATAATTGAACTCTTCTGGCTGCAGATTCAGATGTTCCTGAATGTATCTTCCAATGGCATAGCTTCCTCCAAGAACTTTGAATGCATTTAGATTGAAACGATAGCTTTCATCTTTGACATAGATGCCTGCAACATTGAGCTTTTTTGCCAGATGATGAAGCTGAACTAGTGGAGTTGGGTGATATTCTGGAAAGCTTTGATGGAATTTCTGTACTTGTTTGACTTGATTTAGGCCAAATTGAACAGAAGAAGGATATACTTTCTTTTTATGATGAAAAGCAACAGATTGAATGTTTCCCATAGTCTTTACCTCTTGGGTTTATTATAGGTGATTGTTTAGAGGTGTACAATTGGTGAAACATAAGAAAATAAGAATCACAGTCTTGAATGATGAGGATAAAAGTTCTACAATAACTACATGATGGGGGTTGTCATATGAAAAAAATGCTGTGTGTATTGATGGCTGTGCTGCTGATGATGAGCGGTTGTGCCAAGGATGAAGAAAATAAAGCTGTCTGCAAACTTGAAACAGATGGGATTGTAGAAGAAATGACATTGAATGCACTCAATGATCAGGTTTTGAAGACAACTTCTGTGATGAGACTTCCATTTGCGATGTATGAGATTGAAACAGAAGAAGAAAAAGCTCTCTTTACAGAACAAATGATTTCTGGCTTGGAATATGATGGAATCACAGTAGAAACCAAATCAACAGAAGATGAATTTGTGTTGGAGATGACTGTGGATTATGAGACAGTTTCTTTTGAGGATCTTGTGCTGCTGGGGATGATTGCCAGTGAAGAAGCAGATTCTGAAATTGTTTCATTTGAAAAGACGTTAGAAAGCTTAAAGTCATCTGGATATAGCTGCGAATAGAGACAGAGAAATCTGTTTCTTTTTTATTATTTAGGAAAGTTCTATTAAGATGACATTATCTACTAATACAGATTTCACAAAGAAACACAAGACTTAACTTGAAAACAAAACTTCTTATAAGAAAGAAGTTTCGTGTAAGGCTTATGAGCAGGAAATAATCATCTTGTAAGATACTGGTTTGCAAGATACAGATTAGGTCATAACTTAACGCTATGAAAAATGACGAATTTTTTAAAAAATTCGTCACTATCTTGTGCTTGTTGTGTATAATAGGCTTGTTTCAAGGAAACATGTCAGTCGCAGCTCTCTGACATTAATCAAAACAAGAAAGGATCACTTTTAAA
>JAFQKG010000035.1 GCA_017397025.1 Erysipelotrichaceae bacterium
TTCAGCGTTGAAGCTAAGGGTGAAGGTACTCTGTCCTATGAATGGTATGCAGGTACAACGAAGCTGAATGTGAATGAACCAACCTTGAAGTTTATTGCTTCTTGTGATTTAACAGGAACTTCAATTTACGTTATCGTAAGTGATGAAAATGGTAAGGTATCAAGTGACGTTGTTACATTAACTGTAAATCATGTCTTTGCTGAAGAATGGACATTTGATGATGAACATCATTGGCATGACTGCGGTTGTGGTGCAATGGTAGGACTTGAAGATCATGTTGATGCTGATGAAGATGGTGACTGCGATGTCTGTGGTACTTACTACTCACATCTGCGTGTTCAGGTTTACCTTGAATTCATTGAAAAGTTCATTTCTGAAGATATGAAGGAAGCAGGATTAACTACTGTTGAACAAGTTAAGGCTGCTATGCTGAAGGGCATTCAGGAAAAGGTTGCTGGTGCAAACGAAAAGAATACATTGATCGTAGAAGCACAGTTAGAATTCTTGAGTCTGACAAATAAGGTTTGGGAAGAAGCTGGTGAAGAACATTGGCCAACTGACATGCTGGGTAATCCACTCAGTCTGAAAGTAACTCTCCCTTATCCAAAAGGAACAAACAAGGATGACTACAAGTTCCTAGTAGCTCATATGTTCTCTGAAAATATGGATGGCAATAAAGCTGGTACATTCGAGTACTTCACTCCAACTAAGACAGATGAAGGACTTGTAGTTTATGTATCGGGTCTGTCACCATTCATTATTTACTACGAAAAAATTGTAACTTCTGAACCTAGTATTGTAATTCCTGATACAAGTGTTAAAGGTATCGAATATGCTGGTCTGATTTCTGCTCTTGAAAAAGCTAGCTTAATTAAGGGTGAAGGCGAATTGTGGAATAAGCTATTAACAGCTATGAACAATGCAACTGAACTGCTCAGCAGTGACAATCAGCTTGCAGTAGATGCTGCAACAGAAGAATTGAATGATCTGATTGCAGAAATGAATCTGACTCAAACAGCAGTTGTCGCTCCAAATTACAATATGTATCTGCTCGCATTTGCGATGTTGATGGTAACTCTTCTTGCACTCGTTGCAATATATAACAAAAAAAGAAATTTATCATTGGACAACACACCAGTAGTTGACTACAACATCAGTGATGATGACAGAAACTAAAAAAATATACGGTACTTGGGATGAAGCGTGGCGCGCGCTTCATCCTCAAGTGCGTCAGCAATCTGTTCGTGTTGCAGCTTATACAGAAGTTCTGTTTGCTCAGGCATGCAGTTCTTCATTTGCGACACATTATGAAGGAATCGTAAAAAAGAATGCAGAATTAGCTTATAAATGTGCTCTTTATCACCAAATTGGTAAGAGCCTTGTAGCACATGAATATCAAATCGAAAAGAAAAGTTTCACACCTGAAGAAGCTGAAATCTATCGAAGATATACAAGTGATGGGCGAATTCTGATTGCGAAACTTCAAGAAAAAACAGAAAAACGCTGGCTTCATACACCAGATTTCTCAGAAAGACCAACCGAGAACGTGGCTTGGCAGATGATTCGTGATACTGCCGAACAGCACATGGAACATTGGGATGGTACTGGTTATCCCGATGGCAGACAAGGGAATGAAATCAGTGCAATGGCACAGATTGTGGGTCTTGCAAAAGAACTGGATCATTTGGCCTCTGATTTTAAATCGGAAGCTCCATTTGAAGAAGCAATGAACGCAATTGTTGCTGAAACAAATAAAAAGTTCTCTGAAGAACTGATTAAGGTATTAAAGGCATGTCGCGGAAAATGTAGAGCTGTATTTCAAAAATACATTCTTTATACCAAAGCGGTTCCTAAAACTGTACCTTTAGTCAACAAACGAAAAGACAGGCCTATGGGGCTGTTGTATCGTCCAATGACAAGAGGAAGAGTAGAGAGCGTAATTGCATATGAAGCTGTTCCTTGGTTCAAGGGAAGCCTTGAAAATTCGAATGGAACAGAGTCATTAAAAGAAATGGAAGCTGTTCTTCATCGGACAGACTTGACCGATGATATGACTTTCTATTTCTTGTACGAAGCTGCTGATACAGTACTTCGTTTACAAAACTGTAAATTACCAAGTGAAGGCGTCATGCTTCCAATTGTGAAAGACTTCTATACAACAGGCAATAAGATGCCACGATTATTGCAGTTGTATGAAGATCAACCAATTGATAAGCGTCAGTTATGCCTGACAATTCCTCAGACTGCTTTACTTGAAATGAATGATGAAACAAAAAATTTCATTAAGCAGATTGTTGAAGAAGGAATTCCACTTGCTGTAGATGACTATGAGCCTAATCAGCTGAGTATGGAAACCTTGTTAGAACTTGGTATTTATAAAGTTAGATTCTCAAGTCACCTTTACTTGAGCAATGAAACTGCAAGAATCATGAAAATGATGAAAAACAATGGATTCCAGATTATTGGTGGTGGCGCTGATAATTATGATCTTGTTGCATGGCTTGATATTGCAGGCACTACATTTATGAGTGGTGAGATGACAGGTGATCTCATGGATGAAGAAACACTCATCAGAGATTTACTTGAAAAGGAAAGAAACGATGGCTGAAAAGCAGAATAATTCTGACAAGCAGCCAATCATCTTTAAAAAGAAACGTGGCGGTATTTCGCTGACAAAAGGTGAAATTAAACACATCAAAAGTGAGCGAAAAAAACTAAGAAAACAGATGAAGCAAAGGGGACTTAAAAAGCGTCAGGACTTTGAAGTGACAGCAGCCAGTCTAGGTCTTTACTTTGATAAAAGAAAATGGGGACTATTGTTCTGGTGGCTTCATGGAAGGGCATTCTGGGCTTTATTAGGAGCTCTTATTGCGCTTCTTTTTCTGCTTTTCTTGGCTTCACTTGTGACTCAAATGCGAGGTCACTTTACTATTAATCTGTCTGATGACTTGATGAAAGCAGGCTTCACACTTAGTGAAACACAAGATTTTGCTAAGCCAAATGTTCAGCTGTTTTCAGATCCTGTTGTAGATGTTCCATGTATTTCTTTAGCATCCATTCCAGAGGATGTTGATCAACATGAGGGCAATCACAGTGATACTTATTTCGCTTATACGTTCTTTATGCGAAATGAGTCAGATTTCGCTGTAGATTATGTTTATGATTTGTCAATCAACAACGAATCAAAGAACTTGTCATCAGCATCATGGATTATGCTCTTTCAAAATGGAAAAATGAGATTCTTCGCAGAAGCAAAAGAAGATGGAAGTATTGAAATGATACCAGCTTCTAATGTCAATGATAGAGGTTATCCAAATCCATGGATGAAAGAGGTTGTACAGGATCAAAATCAGTTTGAGCTGGTTGGATCAAGAGGAAGCACAGATTATTATCGTGTTCATCCAATCCCATTTGAATCTGAGGACATCATTGTCACCGGTGATCGTCAGAACATTGATTCTTATGAAATAGATAAATATACAATTGTTATTTGGCTTGAAGGGGATGACCCGGATTGTACTGATGATTTAATTGAAGGTCACCTTGGATTGGAAATGAACTTTCAGTTAATTGATGAAGATAGTCAAAATCTCAAAACAGATATTTGGACAACGGTTTCTACTTTGTTGGATGAAATTGTTGATTATCTGATTTTCTGGGATGACTAGAAGGAGAATGATTGAAAAATGATGAAAAAGACAAACAAAAATGTTGATAAACGTGAAGCTCATATCAAGAAGAAATTGTCTGCAGCGATTTTGATGCTGCTTATCTCCTGCATCATGTGTGTCACATCCACATATGCATGGTTCACATTATCAACAGCACCTGAAATTACAGGTGTATCGACAACAGTTGGTGCAAATGGTAGCTTGGAAATTGCTCTTGTTGATACTGATTTGCAAAATAATTCAGACAACTGGACTGAAGGCCCTGGTGCTTCAACAACTGCAGATAGCGGTATTTATACAACTTGGGGTAACCTAGTTCATATTTCTAGTTCAGAATTTGGATTGGATAAACTTGTTCTGTATCCTTCTGAATTGAACGTAAATGAAAGTGATGCATCTAAAATAGATGCTGAGGAAGGTATTCTTAGAACACCAGAATATGGCGCAGATGGTCGAGTTACTACTTTGAAGACAAATACTTCTACAGGTATTTATGATGGAAATGGTAAATTTGTTGTAAATGAACTTCGAGGCGTAAAGGCAATCGGTACAGTATCTTCAATGACTGATCGTCAGTTGTATTATAGAAATGCAAGAGCAAATATTCGTGCTAATATGACAACAACAACTAATACTATTCGTACATCATGGCGTACTGATGGTACAGCTTTAACTATGCTTGCTATCAGATATGTGGAAGAAGAAAATGCAGTTAAAGTGAGTGAAAGTGAATATGCTTCATTGAATGCGTTAGTGGCTAGCCTTGAAACCTCTCTTAATTATGTCGATGCAGGTTTGATCAATGCAATTGATGCTCATTTAGCAAGTAAAGCTTCAACATATGCAAA
>JAFQKG010000036.1 GCA_017397025.1 Erysipelotrichaceae bacterium
AAGAAATGAGAAGTTGCTCAAATCTTATCCTGAAACATAATCATATAATAAGGGAGGTAGAATTATGACAGGCGTACCATTTGTCATTGTCTTCATTATCGCTATCGTGGTAATGATTGTGATGATCTCCAAATTCAAAATCCATCCATTTTTATCTATTTTGCTGGTTTCTATGATTTTAGGAATCATCGGCGGTATTCCTGTGACAGATATTGCTGGCGTTATCGGAAGCGGATTCTCTGGCACATTCACAAGCATTGGGATCGTTATTATTTTTGGTGCTCTGATTGGTTCCATTCTTGAAGCAACAGGTGCAGCTTTGAAGCTGGCTGATATGGTTGTAAAGCTTGTCGGTCCTAAACATCCTGAACTTGCGATTGAAATGATGGGATGGGTTGTTTCCATTCCTGTATTCTGCGACTCTGGATTTGTTGTATTGAATCCGATTCGTAAAGCTTTGGTAAAACGTACAGGTGCTTCTTCTGTAGCAATGACAGTCTGTCTGGCTGCTGGCTTGTATTCTTCTCATGTCTTTGTTCCACCTACTCCAGGGCCAATCGCTGCCGCAAATACACTGGGTGTTGGAAACAACTTGCTTCTTGTTGTTGCACTGGGACTTTTGACTTGTATTCCTGGATTGATTGGTGCATATTTCTACGCTAAGTTCATTGGCAAGAAAGTGAAGGCGAAAGATGAAGCAGACAGCGGCGAAGTTGTTCAGACTTATGAAGAACTGGTTGCATCATTTGGTAAACTTCCTTCTGGCACAATGTCACTGGCTCCAATTATCGTTCCAATTGTTCTTATGGCAATGTCTAATGTTTCTGCAATTCTTGGCTGGACAGGTGCACTGCATACTGCATGCGTATTTTTAGGAACTCCAATCATTTCTTTGGCTGTCGGCGTTGTTTTAGGCATTGTGTTGCTGGCACAGTCTGGCATGAGCGGAAAGCTCTATGATTTGACAAACGATACACTGAAAACTGTTGGTCCAATTCTGTTTGTTACTGCTGCAGGCGGTGTTTTGGGAAAGATCATTTCTTCTACAAGCCTGGTTGCATTCATTACTGAACAGGCAGATATACTGCAGTCTATCGGCATTTTCTTCCCATTCTTACTGGCTGCAATTCTCAAGTCAGCCCAGGGTTCTTCTACTGTTGCGATTACTACAACTGCAGGAATTATGGCTCCGTTGATGGCACCATTAGGCATGGACTCAACTATTATGGCAGTACTTTGCGTTATGGCAATTGGTGCTGGTGCAATGACTGTTTCTCACGCCAATGACTCTTATTTCTGGGTTGTAACAAACTTTGGTGAAATGACTCCTGATCAGGGATACAAGACTCAGACAATGGCAACTCTTGTTCAGGGTGTCTGCTCTATTTTGTTCATCTTTGTTCTTTCACTGTTTCTGGGGTAATGGACTATGACATTACGAAATGATGCTGACGTAATCATTCGTCAATCGATTCATCGTGTTCTTCCAGATGAAGCTGTTGCTCAAGCATTAAAAGATAGAGAATTTGGATCTGGCAGATTATTAGTTGTATCAGCCGGAAAAGCTGCTTGGCAGATGGCAAAAGCTGCTTCTGATATTCTCAAAGATAGAATTGATGCAGGAGTTGTCGTCACTAAGTACGATCATGTCAAAGGAGAAATCCCGCATATCGTTTGTTATGAAGCTGGACATCCTGTTCCAGACGAAAATTCATTCATTGGCACTCAGGCCGCTTTGGACTTGGTTTCTAATTTAACCGAAGATGATACAGTGCTGTTCTTGCTTTCTGGCGGAGGAAGTGCACTGTTTGAACAACCTCTTGTATCTCCTGAAGAGTTAACAGATATCACAAAACAGTTCTTAGCCTGTGGAGCAGAAATCACTGAAATCAATACCATTCGTAAACGTATCTCAGCTGTAAAGGGTGGAAAATTCGCTCAGTTATGTGCGCCTGCTCATGTCTTCAGCATCGTTCTAAGTGATATTCTTGGAGATCCGCTGGATATGATTGCTTCTGGTCCTGCTTACCCAGATTCCTCAACCTGTGAAAAAGCGCTTGAAATCGCAAGAAAATACAATCTGAGATTGTCTGAACAGGCATTTGAACTTCTGCATGTTGAAACTCCAAAAGAGCTGAACAATGTTGAAACAATGATCACAGGAAGTGTTAGAAATCTGTGCAATGCTGCTGCTGATGCAGCAAAAGAGCTTGGCTATGAACCAATCTTCCTGACTGATCAGTTGACTTGTCAGGCAAAAGAAGCAGGTGCTTTTCTGGCATCCATTGCCAAAAGCTACCAGCAGACTGAAAAGAGTCTTGCCTTTATTGCCGGAGGTGAAACCGTTGTTCATTTAACAGGCAAAGGAAAAGGCGGACGAAATCAGGAACTTGCCCTTGCTGCAGCAGAAGGTCTTGCAGAATGTACAGATACAGCTGTCTTCTCTATCGGTTCTGATGGCACTGATGGTCCAACAGATGCAGCTGGAGGCTATGTTGATAACACAACAAAGGCTGTACTGAATGCTCAAAACATTGAACTCTACCAAGTGCTTGCAGACAATGATGCTTACCATGCACTTGAAAAATGCAATGGATTGGTCATCACTGGCGCAACAGGTACCAACGTCAATGACGTGGCCGTACTGCTGATCAAACGCTAATACAAAAGCAACCCGCTGAACTTCAGCGGGTTTTCATTTTAACAATATCCTCAAAGGATACTTTAGGATGTTGATATTTCTTTCTACGGCCATCTGCCATGTTTTTCGACATCCAAAGTGCCTCTTTTGGACACCAGTGAAAACAAGCCAAACACACAGCACAATTGTCGCCAACGATTGCTTTTCCACGCTCTAGATGAATGTTGTTCATTGGACAGACTTGAACACATCGTCCACACCCAATACAGCTGTCATCACTGATAATGCCACGATAATTGTTCAGCACAGAGACTGCAGTCTGCTTCAAATCAGTGCTTGAATAATCCTTCTCTCTCTTTCGATCAAAATACTTTAGACACTCCAAAACTGCCGCTTCTTGCTGATTCAGATACAATTCATCTTCATCCGGTTCATTTGCCCAGCTATTGCCTGGCATCGGAATTGAAAATGCGTCGCTGAGTGCAGTTCCCCTTTTTTCAAGTTCTGCATGCAGCCTTTGATATACCTCATCCGTCTTCTGTACTTTTCTGCTGGTTGAAACTGCAATGATTTCTGGAGACTCACAGCTCCAAGTCATTTTTGAAATCAGCATTTTAACAGGGAAAGGTACATCCTGAAAATAGATAGGAAATACAAAAACCGTCCTTTCAGCCTCTTCAACAATTTCATTTTCATGCAATACCGAAGCAATCGAAATCAATCTGGAATCTTCAATCTCATGGTGAAGAATCTTTGCAGTAGTCAATGAATTGCCAGTAGCAGAAAACACATAGATACTTGTGGATTTCGGTTTCATTTCAACACCTTGCAATAATCAAGCACTGAAAGCACCATTCCCACAAACAGATACACTTCAGCAATCATGCCTGCAATACCTGTAAACCAGCCAACAACTGGCACTAAGCTTAAAATCCCTAACAGAATTCCAATAATCCAGCTAGCTACAATATGCAAAACAACGTTGATTACAGCCGCTGTCACATCTTTCTTTTCTGTAAAAGAAAATGGAAAATATTTTTTAAAATTCATGACAATTCACCTCACTTTTAATCTATTTGTTTTAAAAAGAACAGGCTCACAACGAGCCTGTCTTTTTCTTTACTGAGAAATTGCTTCTACTGGGCAAGTTGCTACGCAAGCACCACAGTCGATACATACATCTGGGTTGCATACAGCTGTATCTTCCAGAGTCAGAGCACCAACAGGGCATCCACCAACGCAAGCACCACAAGCGATGCAAAGATCTTTGTTAATAGTTACTGGCATGTTTTTCTCCTCCATCTATGCCTTTATTTTATCTATTTTTATAAACTTTTTCAATCGAAAGTACGAAATATCTCAATGTTTTGCCCCATTTCTAGCGAAAATGTCTTTGGCCTGTTATACTAAATTTATATAGCTCAAATAAACGGGAGGTACTTATGAAAATATCTGAAGCAATTCAAACCATGAAGAACTACTGCAAAGGCATTGGATTTGATGGAAACCCAATCAATGAAGAAAAGACACGTGATAAAATTCTATACGGCAATCCAGATCAAGAAATAACCGGTATTGTAACAACATGCTATGCATCGGTTGATGTTGTCAAAAGAGCGATTGAACTTGGGGCAAACTTTATCATTGTCCATGAAGCTTTGTTCTGGAATCATGGAGATCATACTGACTGGCTGGCTGACAACAAAACTTTCCAAGCTAAAAAACAGCTGCTGGATGAAGGAAACATCTGTGTCTGGAGAAATCATGACTACATTCATTCCGGAATTCCAATGGAAGGCACTTACACTGATGGTATCTTTTATGGCGTAATGAAAGAACTTGGTTGGGACAGCTATCTGACATGTCCAATTGAAAAACCAATGCTTTTTGAACTGCCAGAAACAACTGTCCGTGACTTAGGAAACATGCTGAAAGATAAATGGAATCTCAATGGTGTAAAAATCATTGGATCACTAGATTCACCAGTCAAAAAAGTCTGGATTCCAGGACACATTGATGGCAGAATTGATAATCAGATCCTCTCTACCATGGAAACAGAAAACATTGATACATTGATTGTCTTAGAATGCACTGACTATACAGTAGCTGAATATGTTCGAGACTCAACAATGGCAGGACTACCAAAAACTATCATTGCCTTAGGTCATTTCAACACTGAAGAACCTGGCATGAAATACATGCTGAACTATCTTCCAGATGTTCTTAAGATTGATGTACCAATGACCTTTGTACCTTGTGCAGACATGTTCACATTTATTAAATAATCTTTAATGCAGCGAAGCATTTGTCTTTCGCTGCTTTTTTCTAAATAAAAGCCCAGAGAATTCATCCCTGAGCTTATACAGACTAAAAATCATTTAGATTTTATCAATTTTTATTTTACTTCAGCAACTCCATAGTCGTAGCCTTCATTGAAGTTACGAGCATTTTCCATTGTCACAACTGCAATTGCCTGCATAGCTTCTCTTGTGAAGAATGCCTGATGAGAAGTAATCACAACCTGAGGGAAGTTCAGCAAACGAGCTGTAATGTCGTTAGCAATTGGAAGATCGGAGCAGTCAGTATAGACATTTTCATCTTCACCTTCGTATACATCCAATGCAACAGCATGGAATTTCCCCTTCTTCAATGCTTCAATCAAAGCTTCGTTGTCAATTAATCCTCCGCGAGCAGTATTGACCAGCATGACTGTCTCTTTCATCATAGCAATGGATTCTGCGTTGATAATATGATGAGTTGATGGGAAAAGAGGAGCATGCAAAGAAATCAAATCAGATTTTCTGAACAGTTCTTCTTTTGAAACATAAGTCAAAAGCCCTTCATCCACATATTCTTGATTAGGATAAGCATCCCATGCGATGACACTCATACCATATCCCTTGCAGATACGAGCCATACAAATACCAATTTTACCTGTCCCTACAATACCTGCTACTTTATTATGCAGATCTAGCCCTAATAGTCCGCTCAATGCATAATTGTTGTCTTTGACTTTGTTGTAGGATTTATGCAGATGACGATTTGCCTGCTGCAAAATCGCCATTGCATGCTCAGCAACTGCATAAGGTGAATAAGCAGGAACTCTCAATACTGTAATGCCATATTCATTAGCTGCATGCAGATCAACATTGTTAAAGCCTGCACAGCGAAGCAGAATCAGTTTAACACCACAGTCGTGCAGTGTTTCAATCACTCTTCTTGAACCATCATCATTGACAAAAATACAAACAGCATCATATCCTTTTGCCAAAGAAGCTGTTTCAGGACCTAAGTTAGAAGTGAAATATTTGATTTCAGAATTATAAGTTCCATGTCCCTTTTCTTTTGTCAATTCACTAAAGAAGGTACGGTCATAGTCTTTTGTCCCAAAGAAAGCAATCTTTAAAACCTTTGATTCTTTTCTTTCATTGAATTCCTTCTCAATGACAGACAGAACTTCTTCATAAGCTTTTTCTTCATCCTCACCTTCGATGGTAATCACCATAGTATCACCATACTTGATTCTTAAAGCCAATAAGTTCAGTACATTGCGGCCATCGGCCGTTTTATCATTGGACTTAACTAAAACTTCACTCTTGTAGTTAACACAGCACTGTGCCAGTAAAGCACATGGTCTGGCATGGACACCTAACGGATTGGTAACAACATATTTTATTTCTCTCATAATGACCTCCCTCTGTCTTTTCTGTAGTATATCATCTCTTAGTAGTGTTATTCAACTATATCTATTTTTTATCAGCCAAATGAATAATTTCCCATCATAAAAGCATGCATCTTAAAAGCTATATGCTCAATAAAATAAGACACATTCATTTAGAAAGAACCATGTTCTTCCATGCTTCTGATTTCGCTGAAAATAGATTTGGACAAAACAAGAACAATTGCTGCACTCAGCCAGTCTGAAAGAGGCTGCACTATGTACATTCCCGTGACTCCCAAAACCCTAGGAAGCAAAGTTACCAGTGGACAGTACACAATTCCCTGACGAAGCACAGAACTGAAGAAAGAGAGCTTTCCTTTTCCCATTGCCTGAAAGTTCGATGCACATACCTGGTAAACAGCAACAACAGGCACAGCAAAAGCATATCCAACAAGAATGTATTTTCCCGCTTCAATCAAACTTGCATCTGAAGTGAGAATCGACAGAAAGACATGAGGGAAAAACAGGAAGAAAGAACCCATTAAAAGTCCATAGCAAATGCCAAAGCCCATCGCCGTTTTCATCGCGGACATCAAACGCTGTTTGTTTCTTGCGCCGTAATTATATGAGGCAAATGGCTGATATCCCTGCGCCATTCCCATAATCACAAACCTTGCAAAATATTCTCCTTTACGCGCAAGACCGCTTGCCGCTACAAAATCTGTGCCAAACAGACCTGCAGAACGGGCAAAGAAGCCGTATGACATACTGGATAAACCATTTCGGATAAAGACAGGAATCCCAACATTAAAGATTTGCTTCAATGAATCCACCGTGAGTGAAAAACGGGCAAATTTCCACTGAATTAGGCAATCCTTTCGTGTTATTCGATAAAACATCAATGCCGCAGCAATTGCTTCTGCAAGAATCGTCGCTATAGCCGCTCCTTTGATTTTCAATCCAAATCCAAAATCAAACATAAAGATTGGATTCATCAGTACATTTAAAAAGATACTTCCAATAATCGTATACATTGGAAAATTGACATCTCCGCTGGCTCTAAGCATATTGGCCAAAACCTGCTTGGAAATGGTAAAGAATGACATGGTCATCAAAATTATTAAATAATCATATGTATGAGCAGCAACCTCCAAATCATCAGTAAACAATGAAATGGCAGGTTTTAAAATCGTTAAAGACAACACAAAAGCAACCGCTGAAACGATAAAGGTCAGCGTCATAGCTGATTCCACAGTCTGGCTAATCTTTCGCTCCTCTTTTGCCCCCAACAGTCTTCCAACATAACTTCCGCTTCCTACTCCAATCCCATCACCAATTGCCTGAGAAAGCACTGCAATCGGCAAAGCAACTGTCGTTGCAGCAATCATTGCATTGTTATGCAGCTGACTGATAAACATTGTGTCAATGATATTGTGCAGTGTGTTGACCAAGCTTGTCAAAATCGAAGGAATAGACAAAGTGATCAAGGCACGATG
>JAFQKG010000037.1 GCA_017397025.1 Erysipelotrichaceae bacterium
TCCGGCCATTATTTTTCTGGCAATGATTGCAGTCCTTGTACAAAGCAGCATGGTTGAAGCTTTTAGAAATATACCGGTTATGCTCAATCTCGTCTATGCGGTCATCATGGTAACTCTCGTTATTTTCTATCTTCAAATTGAACCTGTTTTCATGTATTCACTTCACAGAGAAATGAATGAACAATCCAAAAATGTCCACAACCCACAATCAAACGATCCTCTCGATGTTCTTTCTAAACGAGAACGTGAGGTTGCCGAACTGATCTGCCTTGGCTACACCAATGCAGATATCGCTAAAATACTTCATATTTCGCTTCATACTGTAAAAGATCACACGAAGAAAATCTATCCAAAAATGAAAGTTCACAGTCGATTTGAACTTTCAGTTCTCCTTAACAATGCCAAAACTGAAAAACCAACCAGAAAAAAATAGAACTGAGACCTCAGTTCTATTCTTTTTTCATCAATGCCGTTTTATAAAATTGCATGAACGTTAGCGTTGTAATAGTTGCAGCAGTGATGTCCGCTACCGGTTCTGCAAAGAAGACACAGAATGTGCGTGCAGCATCTTTTGCAAGATGTGCTACAGGCTCTCCCATCTGCGCAGCAAACGCAGAATCGCCAAGTACATTTGGCAGGATATAAATCAAAGGAATCAGCAATATTACTTTTCTCAAAAGCGCCATCATTAACGAACGCTTTGCCTGACCTAATGCCATAAATGACTGCTGGCATACAAGCTGTGCACCAAAGATCAAACCACCAAACAAATAGATGCGTATTGCCCATGATGCAAATTCAACTGTCGATGCATCGCTTGAAAAAACACGTGCAAATACCGGAGAGAAAATCAAAATCAGACTAGCTGCAGTTAGTGAATATGCCATACAAACTTTGAACGTCAGTTTAAATGTATCACGTACTCTATCATAATTTTTCGCTCCATAATTATATGATAAAATTGGCTGTGCTCCCTGACAAATACCTACAATTGGCATATTGATCATTTGATACAAACTTAATAGAATTGCCATTGTTCCAACTGCCATACCTCCTCCAAACTGAGTCAGCTGATTATTGAAAGAAATCTGCAGCAGGCTTTCTGTGGAATTCATAATAAACGGAGATACACCAAGCATCATAATGGACCCGAGCACCTTTAAATCCGGTTTGAGAAACTCTTTTCGCAGCTTCATTGGTGACTGCTTCACCAAAAAATGCAGCACCCAAGCTGCAGAAACCGCCTGCGAGAGAATCGTTGCAAGAGCTGCGCCCTTGATTCCCATATCAAATATAAAAATAAAGATTGGATCCAAAATAATATTCAATACTGCACCAATCAATACAGTAAACATACCAGTTTTCGCAAATCCTTGTGTATTGATATAAGCATTCATTCCCTGTGTAATCTGAACAAATATGGTTCCTAACGCATAAATTGTAATATACTCCATTGCCGGCTGAAGTGTTTGTGCATCAGCACCAAACAATGTCAAAATGGGAACCTGAAACAGTTCAATCACAACCGTCAGTACAACTCCAACAAGAATCAATGTTGAAAATGAAGTGCACATGATTCGTTCTGCGCCTTCTTTATCGTTTTCACCCAGTTTAATTGCAGAAAGAGGTGCTCCACCTGTCCCAAACATCATTGTAAATGCCTGAATCAACGTAACTACAGGTACTGCAATAGCCAATCCAGCCATTCCCACTGTTCCATTTTCCATATTTCCAATATATATGCGGTCAACCATGTTATACAAAAGTGTAACCAGCATTGCAAAAATCGCTGGAATAGCCAATTCTCTCAGCAATACACTAATTTTCTTTGAACCTAACTCTTCTTTTCTTGCCATTGTCATTCTCCATTTCGTACAGGATGTAGAATACCGAAACGCAAAGGAAAAATCAAGTTCCTTTGCGTTTTCTTTGTTTACATTATTTCTTTTTTGTCTTAATCTAAATCTTCACCATTTGAAGCGATAACCTTTTTGTACCAATAGAAAGAATCTTTCTTATAGCGATTTAATGTACCTGATCCATCATTGTTTTTGTCTACATAGATAAATCCATAACGTTTCTTCATTTCCCCTGTTGATGCAGATACTAAATCAATGCATCCCCAAGGTGTATAGCCTCTCAAATCTACACCATCCTCAATGGCCTCTGCCATTGCCTTAATGTGTTCACGTACATACTCAATGCGATATGGATCATGAATTGAACCATCTTCTTCAACAGTATCAACTGCACCCAAGCCATTTTCAACGACCATCATTGGAACACCTGGATATCTAGCTGCATATTCATTCAAACAGTATCTCAGTCCATCTGGGTCTAAACTCCATCCCCATTCAGAATATTTCAAATAAGGATTCTTAGCTCCCATGATAAAATTACCGCCTGTTGTTTCCACATCCTTGCGATAGGTCTTGCAAGAAGTTGAATAATATGAGAATGTCAGCAAATCCACTTTACCAGCCATTAAATCAGCTTTGTCTTCTTCTGTGATATCCAGCTCAATATCAAATTCATTCCAGAATCGCTTTGCATAATATGGATATTCTCCACGAATCATTGTATCAGCAGCATAATATGTGTTTTCCTGTAGTTCTTTTTGAGTATAAAGAATATCCTTTGGATCACAAGTTAATGGATATTTAGATGGTCCTCCTGCAATCATACAGCCTACTACATAATTCGGATCA
>JAFQKG010000038.1 GCA_017397025.1 Erysipelotrichaceae bacterium
AATCGGCAAAGCAACTGTCGTTGCAGCAATCATTGCATTGTTATGCAGCTGACTGATAAACATTGTGTCAATGATATTGTGCAGTGTGTTGACCAAGCTTGTCAAAATCGAAGGAATAGACAAAGTGATCAAGGCACGATGAACTGGCATTTCTTTTAAAACATACAACTTCGTATTCTTTTCCATATTTCTATCTTATCACAAACCAATATCTATATCGACTATTTATCAGATTAACTCAATGTTGTTTTTTCTTTTCGCTTACAGCCACTTCTAGTTCCAGTCCACTGACTTTGAAAACCATGGTTGCTTACATTAAAATTTAATAACGTTTTGAGATAATTGAATCTGTACTCACTTAATCAACTTTCTATTAAGCTCTAATTCAATGACTTTTTCAACGGATTCAACAATGAAATCTGCATTATCTTTGACTATCTGACTTGCATGATCAATGCAATAACTTCGATAAGCTACTTTAAACATCGGAATATCATTTTCCGAATCTCCTACTGCAATGATATCATCTGGTGATACACCAAATCTATCACGCAATTCCATGATTGTGATTCCCTTTGATGAATTCTCTGGTCCAATGTCAATCATGTATGTATCACTTGTTGTAATAGATACAGGATAGTTCCTAGCTTCAATCTGACTTCTTAAATTGTTTAAATCAGCTTCTGGAACAAAGATTTGAATACGATCAGTTCCTTCAGTTGGATCAATAGAGTCCAAATCAGCCACTTCAATCGTCTCTTCCACACCAGGTCTAAAGATATTCAATCCAATTGGAAAACAATCTTTCGATGACCAGACCCATTTATTATGAACACCTGTTGCAACACTTGCATTGATTTTATTCTCAAATACAAACTTGCACAAATCGATAAAGATTGAATAAGGAACTGTCTTTATCACTTCTTCTCCCGTTTCAAGTCGAACAGCAGCACCATTTCCACCAATGAAATTGACATCAAAGCCTAATGTTTTTCTTAATACTGGATAATGATGAAGGCCTCTTGCAGTTGCAACAGCGAACTTGTTACCTTGATCAATCCATCGCTTAACAGCTTCAATATTCGCTTCTAACTGATTAGGATTCTTTACATCCTTTTTTGGATAAAGTGTCCCATCCAAATCTGCAATTAATAGTTTCATATCGTCCTCCTGATTAACAACTTGATTCACTTAATAATCTCTCAGCTTCTTCTACTGAAAAAGAATCAATCCTTTTACCATAATTCCAGTACTTTCCTTCAGTTGCACGAAAACGAAGTACACAATAATCAGGATCATTTACGCCTTCTGGATAATACATTACATCCGTATCTTTCCAGATTCGCTCTCTGTTTTCTAAGTCTGTGCAGACTTCCATGACTCCTTTCAGCATCAATGCCTGTATTTTTTCTTCTTTGCAGAAATACAAACATGATTTTGGATTATCCGTAAATTGTTTTACCCTTAATGAAGACAAATTACTTGAAAGATAAAAAGTAGATAACCCATCATGATCTCGATGAAAGATGCATTTGATATTTGGATAGCCTTCACAGTCGATAGATGCAACATACACATTTGGTGATTCATGAACTAATTTTAGCATTTCTTTGACTTGTTCTCTATTCATTTTCTTTCTCCACATCTCATTTAATTTCTACATGTTCTGTGTCTAGTTTAAAAATCGCAAGGTGAATCTCATCTTCTTGTATAAATTCCTGACTGATCATAGGATACAAAGAGACCATTTTTTCCTGAATTAGTTGAGAATGATCAACTGTAGCTTTACAACTCATTCTCAGCCATTTCCTTGTGTTTAAGTTATATGAAGCAATTTCTACAGATGAATTTTGAATCAGTTCTGCATAAAGTTTTTTTCTTCTATCTGTAGCGATATACAATGATTTCTCATCTGCGCAGACCATACCTATCGGTCTTAAGCTTGGAACATTATTTACTGAAGTAGCAAGAAAACAGTATCCACATTCACGTATAAATTTGCAGCATTCTTCTGCAGACAATTCTGTCACATTTTGATTCACATCTTGAATTGAATCAATGAGAAGATAATCGATACTGCAACTAAAGAGTTTACTTATTTGAATTAATTTCTCAGTTTCAGGAAAAGCTTGATTCTTCTCCCATCGTGAAACTGACTGTCTTGATACATTTAACTCTTGGGCTAATTCTTCTTGAGAAAAACCATTTCTTTTACGTAATATTGTTATTTTTTCTCCCGTTGTCACATTTCCACCTCACCCTTTACAAAAAGTATATAGAGAAAAACAGTAAAAGTGAACCATGCTGAGAGTGCAAAATGTAAAGTTTAAAGTGCAAAACATAGTTTCTCACACACTAAAATCAATTCGTATGGAACTGCACATTGAATCCACTGAAGCACTGCAGAAATAACCAGTTAAAATGAATATGTCTGGAAATAGGATTCAAAATCATACAGCACACGTTTTCACAATAAACAATGGATGATGTATAATGAAATCACAGTACGGAGGCTGAGCCTATGAAAAACTTACTTTTAGCATGCTTGATTAGTATTCTTTTATTTACTGGCTGTACAAAACAAAATGAAATCAATGTTTCTCAAATAGCAGAAGGAAATTTTCCCTCTGTTGCTGGAACCTACGTAAATCCAGACGGAGAAAAAATACAGTTAAACGCAAATGGTCTTCGATGGAATGAAAGACAGACAGGTGATATCAGTTGCAGTAGCAATGGTGTCTGTACGATGGGAATTCATGTAGCTGGTCAAGGCGAAGGTGGATACTCTTTAATGATTTATCCTGAAGGTGTTGAAATTCCTGGGTTGAGTACCGATGTAAACAAAGTGAGAATTTGTTATGGTCAGGCTGAACCAATGTCTGAAAATGAAATTTATACTTTTTCTTCTAATCATACAGAACCTGATCATATTGAATCAGATGACCAGGCTTTCATCATGAAAAACTATTACGATGTACTTTTCGAACTTTCTTCTCCTTATGGGCTCTTTAATCCGCACATCGAATCAAATCATCTTACCATTCATGGAGTGGATATCAGTGTTGAATTCTACGATGATGTGAGTTTCTATACTTTAACCCTGACAAAAAATATCAAATATGTAAAAGGGGAGCCAAAAAAAGCAGAAATCATTGTTTCCGCTTCTTGCTATCAAGATCAACAGCTGCACTATAACGGAAAAGTTATGACTAACGATGGCCAGACTTTTTTCCTCACATACGATGAAATAAATCAGGTAATCCTCAACAATAACGAAGCATCTGAGACGTTTGGTCAATCTATGAACTTTGTTGATTCATTGCATTGCCAAATAATAGATATATTTGAAGATGCCAGAAAAATCGCCAAATCTCACTATCCTATTCTGTTTACATGGAAAGAAGAGATAACTGAAGTTCGAAATAAGATCAAATCCTATGAAGAAATCAAAAATGCACGTGATATTGAGCCTTCTCCACAACTACCAGAAGAGCTTTTATCTCAAGCTTTCGTTGAAAAACATTATTATGATGTATTGAAACAGTGTTTTAGAAATTGGCATCATATGGGAGATGTTCAAATCA
>JAFQKG010000039.1 GCA_017397025.1 Erysipelotrichaceae bacterium
GAACACAATGAACCGATTGAAAGTCAAACAATTACTCAGATGGTGGATCGTGTGATGAATGAACCAGATCGTACCCGACTGCAGATTATGGCGCCGGTAGTGCGTAATCAAAAAGGAACATTCAAAGACTTTTTTGAGAAGATGCGTAAAGAAGGCTATGTTCGTATGCGTATTGATGGAGAAATACGTCTGTTGGAAGAAGAAATTGTATTAGAAAAAAACAAGAAACATAACCTAGATGTCATTGTTGACAGAATTGTAAAAAGTAACAACAGTCGCTCACGTCTGCATGATTCCATTGAAACCTGCTTGAAGCTGTCAAAAGGATTGTGCCTTGTTCTGGTAGGAGAGGAAGAAATTCTTTTCTCAAGCAACTATGCTTGTAAGATTTGTGGCTTTTCCATGCCGCCGATTGAACCACGCTTGTTTTCATTCAATGCACCTTTAGGGGCATGTGATGAATGCAAAGGATTAGGGATTACTCAGCGTGTGGATGTAGATATTCTTATTCCAGATCCATCATTGAGCATCCGTAAAGGTGGAATTCGCTATTATAAAAATACGGTAGGGACAGACAACATTGAGTGGCAGCGTTTTGCAGTACTGTGTAGACACTATGATGTTGATATTGATACTCCGCTAAATCAGTTGAGTAAATATCAGATGGATCGTCTTCTTTATGGTGCGGATAGACCCATTGCTTATACGATTACTTCAAGCAGTGGAAATACTTTCAGCCGTAATGAGTATATTGAAGGAATTGTAACTTTAATTGAACGTCGTTATCTTGAAACTACTTCACAAATGTCAAAAGACTGGTATGCCACTTTTATGATGGAAAGTACTTGTCCAAAATGTGGTGGGCGTCGATTGAATGAAATGGCGTTGGCGGTACGAATAAATGGAAAGAATATTCATGAATTCACTACAATGACAGTGAAAGAGGCGTTAGATTGGATTGAGCAGCTTAAGCTTGATCCAATGAAAGCAGAAATTGCTCGTTTGGTCGTGCAGGAGATTCGTAATCGTTTGAAATTCTTGATGGATGTAGGATTAGAATATTTAACGCTGGATCGTCTTGCGGGAACTTTGTCAGGAGGAGAAGCACAGCGTATTCGTCTGGCTACTCAGATTGGCTCACATCTTACTGGAGTTCTCTATGTCTTGGATGAACCTTCTATTGGACTTCACCAAAGAGATAATGCTCGCCTAATTCAGACGTTGAAGAATATGCGGGACTTGGGAAATAGTTTGATTGTTGTTGAGCATGATGAAGAAACGATGATGGAATCAGATTACATTGTAGATATAGGTCCTGGAGCAGGCGTGCATGGTGGAAATGTGATTGCTGCAGGGACACCGGAGGAAGTTATGTCTTGTGAAAATTCCATTACCGGAAATTATTTATCAGGGCGTATGCGTATTTTAACGCCAACTTCCAGAAGGAAAGGAAATGGCAAGTTTATCACGATACAAGGTGCACAAGAAAATAATCTGAAAAATATTAATGTGAAATTCCCATTGGGAACATTCTGTGTTGTAACTGGAGTCAGTGGAAGTGGAAAATCCACATTAGTAAATGAAATTCTTTGTAAGGCAGTTCAGCAAAAGCTGGGGCGTGTCCGTATCAAACCCGGGAAACATAAGGCAATCAAAGGACTTGAGGAAGTAGATAAAGTCATCGAAATCAGTCAGGATCCAATTGGTCGTACTCCTCGTTCCAACCCCGTTACTTACACTGGCGTGTTTGATGATATTCGTGACCTTTTTGCGCTTACACCAGAGGCAAAACTGCGTGGATATGATAAAGGTCGTTTCTCATTTAACGTGAAGGGTGGCCGCTGTGAAATGTGTCAGGGAGATGGAGTAAAGCGTATTTCAATGAACTTTCTTCCTGATGTCTATGTTCCTTGTGAAGAATGTAAAGGTAAACGCTACAATGAAGAAACACTGCAGGTAACCTATAAAGGAAAGAATATTCATGATGTTCTGGAAATGACAGTTGAAGAAGCTCTTGAATTTTTCAGTTCAATCCCA
>JAFQKG010000004.1 GCA_017397025.1 Erysipelotrichaceae bacterium
ATAATAAAAACCTCCTTCTATACAGACCGTAGTCAATTATAGAAAGAGGTTAATACTCCATCAACTACTGGGGATAATCAGCTCCCCACCAGATGAAGTAGATGGTCCCCAAACCCAGAAAGTGGTGGATACTTAAAAAAGTTTGGATTTGGGCTAATGCGTTTGCCTAAAAATGGAGAAGAAATTGATATCCCTGCAACCATTTCCTTGGCCGATGAATTTGTACATCAAGGGTTTACTTATTTCGACACTGCATTTGTATATCCTGGTTCGGAAGAAGCTTTTCGGGAAGCAGTAGCGAAACGCTATCCTAGACATGCATATACTTTGGCCAACAAGATGGCAGGGTGGATGCTGCGTGATGACTTTGGACCAGAAGATATGTTCAATGAATCTTTGAAACGCTGCGGTGTCGATTATTTTGACTATTATCTGCTCCATAGTCTGCAGCCATCAAGAATGGCAGCATATGACAAGTATGACTGCTGGCAATTCTGCCAGAAGAAAAAAGCAGAGGGTAAAATCAAAAACTTTGGTTTTTCTTATCATGGAGATCCTGTACTGCTGGAAGAAATTCTTACAAATCATCCAGAAGTTGATTTTGTACAGCTGCAGATCAATTATGTTGACTGGGAAGACAATGTCATTTTCTCAGGCAGAAATTATGAAATCTGTGAAAAGTATGGAAAAGATATTGTTGTGATGGAACCGGTAAAAGGTGGAATCCTTGCTTCAATGAATCCAGATCTTTTGCAGAAGTTCCAAGCAATCAGGCCAGAGGCGACAGCCGCTTCGTATGCCCTTCGTTTCGTCGGTTCATTGCCAAAAGTAAAAATGATCCTCTCTGGTATGAACACACTGGAACAGATGAAAGAAAATCTGGAAATATTCAATCATTTTGAGCCTCTGAGTGACATTGAACAGAACGCAATACAGGAGGTTACTGCAGGACTGCGTTCAATACCAACAGTACCATGTACAGATTGCCGATACTGCTGCAAAGGATGTCCAAAGGGAATTCGCATTCCAGATATTTTTAAGGCATACAATCTTTTATTGACATTTGGCGAACACAACCGTCCTCACTTCTACTATTCAGGTTTGCTTCAGGAAGGTTCAGGTAAAGCGAACGAATGTATTGAGTGTGGACAGTGTGAAGCTGCTTGCCCACAGCACATTCAAATTGTTGAAACGCTCAAAAAGGCATCTGCATTGTTAGATCAATAAAAAATACGTTAATGAAAAAAACATCTCTGCAAAATCGCTGCAGAGATGTTTTTTTGAATCATTGATTTACGCGTTAGCTTCAGCGTAAGTACGGCGTTCAGGGCTCAGGTTGTCAACATAATAACGAACTCTCAGAGCACCGCTGACTTTAGATTTGATCTTAGGTTCAATAATGAAGTGATCGCCTTCCAGCATTGTTTCCAGCATTGCTTTGCAGACTGCAGTCACATTGCTTACCTTTGGTTCGATTTCTTCATTGAGTTCCTTAGCGTTCAGTTCAAACCATACCCAACCCATTGCCTGACAGTCAAGCTTTTTCTGGTTGATGATTTCAACGTATTCCATCTGTGTTTTCTTTGCCATAATATCATAACCTCCTTGTAAATCTTATTGAGATCTGTTTTCTTCAAACGCATGTTATTCTACCAGAGAAGTTTATAGAAATCAAGGAAACAAAGGCTATTTTAAGCCTTTTTGATAATTTTTCTCATTTTAAGCGCTTACTTTTATCTGATAAAAAGATTTTCAGAAGAAAAGAGAACTTTCATTCAGTTCTCTTATTTTCTTTTTCTGTTTTTGATTTTTTTGATTGTGCTTAGTGCCCATGGATAGAGCTTGCTCCAAATCTGATAAGTAAGGGGCTTAAGGATGTAATGAAATTCACCTGGAAATTCAATGTAGGTGCTGCCAAATCTCTTTTTGAAATCATGGATGCCTGTAAGTGCAGGATCCGTGCATTCATCTGAACATGTGCCAAAGAAGTCAACAAATTCATAGCCTCTTTCTTTGTCATCAAAGATTTCAAATTGTTTGATGGCATAATTGGCACCTGCTTCACGAAGCACAGTTCGGTTTCCTCCATAGACTAGCCATGCACGATGTTTTGTGGAGACTGTAATTCCACTGGACAACACAATGCCATCAGGATATTCTTTTTTGAATTCTTCAGTTTTAATAAGTGTCTTTTGGAGCTTTTCAGTTTGTGTTGCAATCTGTTTTCTGCGATTGAGTGATACCTTTTGATTTGGGTATTCTTTGAGTTTTTCAATCAGCTGTTCATCTTCCAGCTTCAGTTCATTCAATTTCTTTGTTAAATAACTAAGATGTCGCTCTGGATAATATTTCGCAGTGTAGCAGCGTGCCATATCTTTCTGTTTTAATAAATCATAAATATCTTGATAGTATTTTTTAGGGCTTTCAATAAAATGGTTTCTTTCAGCAGTATCGGAAAGAATCTCATAAAACAGATCAATGTTGTCGGCTATCTCACATTCAATGCCATACTCTTGTGTGTTTTTCATTTGGGTACGGATGATTTTTGAAAAACCTGCAGTAATCTCTGATTCAGAACGAGTTAAATCAAGACGATAGGTGTAGCGTGGCTGTGTTTTTTCAAATCCTTGATTAAATCCTTGATGCTGATAACCAAGTGATTCCATTTGTTTTACAAAATCAGGATGTTCTTCAACGATGTTTCCGTTTTTGTCTTTGGCACAGTAATAAACATCTGGATCACACATGATGTAGCAGACATTGCGTTTTTTTGCCCAT
>JAFQKG010000005.1 GCA_017397025.1 Erysipelotrichaceae bacterium
ACTTCCAGTGAAAAAGAGGCGCTTCTTCTAGAAATCAATCTCATAAAAAAGCACCGTCCACGCTTTAATATCATGTTTATGGACGACAAAAGCTATCCATACATCAAAATAACAACAGAAAAATATCCGACTTGTCAGGTAGTGCGTGAATTTAAGAAACAGAAGAATGCTCGATATTTCGGACCATATCCTGATGCAACGGCAGCCTACCAGACACAAAAGCTGCTTAATCGGCTTTATCCTCTTAGAAAATGCAAAGTAATGCCAAAAAAAGTGTGTCTGTATTATCACATTGGTCAGTGTCTTGGCCCTTGTGAATTTGAGATTCCTGAAGAAACTTACAAAGATTTGAGAAATTCGATGATTCGCTTTCTGCAGGGAGATGTCAAGGAATTGCTTGAACGACTGAAAAATGAAATGAATGAGGCTGCTGAGCAGCTAGAGTTTGAAAAAGCAAAAGAAAAACATGAATTGATTCAATCAATTGAACACATCGTTGACAGACAGAACATGGATCAGGACGACCGTGTGGATCGTGATGTCTTCAATTATCATGTGACCAATGGTTACATTGCCATTTTTGGACTGTTTGTCCGTTCAGGTAAAGTATTGGAAAGAGAGCTTGTCATTGAAACTTTAGTGGAGGATCCAGAAGAAACTTTTGTTTCTTTTGTTGCACAGTATTATTTGAAAAATCCTGTTCCAAAACAGGTGTGTCTGCCTTTAAACCTTGATGTCAATCTGCTTAGTGAAGTTCTTGACTGTACTGTTGTTCAGCCAGTTCGTGGAAAATTGAAAAAACTTATTGAACTTGCCAAAATCAATGCTCAAACAAATCTTGAACGTCAGTTCAGTACTTTGGAACAACGATCCACTTTCCATGAAAATGCAGTTTCACAATTGAAAGAACTTCTTCATTTGCCTGTTCTGGATCGAATTGAAGTTTTTGATATTTCGCATCTGTCAGGCTCTTATACAGTAGGCGGTATGGTGGTGTATGAAGACCATCGTTTCAAAAAGAGCGATTATCGGCGCTTCCGCTTATCGACTGGCAACAGTGATTCTGATTCCATGAAAGAAGTTTTGTATCGAAGATACTTTAAAGTCAAAAAGGAAGGACTTCGTGCTCCTGATTTGATACTTATGGATGGCGGACTTGTTCAAATCAATGCTTGCCTTGAGATTTTATCTATGCTTCAAATGGACATTCCTGTTGCTGGACTTGTGAAAGATGATGCTCATCAGACATCCAATCTGCTCTTTCAGACAGGAGAAATTCTTCCGATGAACCGTAAATCAGATGTCTTTTTCCTGTTGACTCAGATTCAGGACGAAGTCCATCGATATGCGATTTCCTATCATAAGCTGCTACGTGATAAAGCTATGACCATTTCTATTCTGGATGAAATTGATGGTGTTGGTCCTAAGCGCAAAAAAGATCTGATGAATCATTTCAGAAGCTTTAAAAAGTTAAAAGAAGCAAGTGAACAAGAGATTGCACAGATTGTTCCTGGTGCTGTTGCACATGAGATTTTCATGATGCTTCATCAGTCACAGGCTGAAGATTCTTTCATAGAATAAAGTAGCTTGTGAAAGGGTGAAACAATGAAAAAGATACTTACTCATAGAGAAAATCAGATTTTTAAAGCTTTGGTTGAAGGCAAAAGTACCCGCGAGATTGCTTCTGATTTAGGAATCAGTGATAAAACAGTTCGCAACCATATTTCCAATGTGATTTTAAAACTGGATGTCAAATGCAGAAGTCAGGCCATTCTAGAATTGATTCGCTGCAAAGAAATAGAAATGTAAGTCCTGAACTTGGGACTTACTTTTTCTTTGTGACAGAGTTTCTTTAAAATTAAACTGTGCTATAATACCAAAAGAGGTGATCGTAGTGAAAGCCAAACGTTTCTTGTTTATCTCAGCTGTTGTTTTGATTTCAGCAGTATGTCTTGCAGTCATGAATATCAATTATGATCGTTTATCCAGATATCCATATGAAGATAAAGCCGCAAGAGCATTGATTGAAGAATATTTTTCAAACAAAGACATTGAGTATATCATTGAGTACTCTATTTCGCCTAGTGAATTTATTGATTTCATATCTTATCCAGAGTTCAGTGTTTATCATGCTGCTGAATACAATCAGATTCGAAATTCAATCTGGTATCTTGACAATGAACAGGTTGTGAAGGTTGTTGAACTTGCGCGTGAAAAAATGACAATGGAAGAACTGATTCATTTTCTTATCGAATATGACGGACAAACTGTGATGAACTATTTAAGTCTTGAAGATACTTCTGATACGATTTTAATTAAAAATCCATCAAGTTCCAGTGCATATGTAGATGATATTAATACGGTTCATACTCGTATTCTTTTTGATGCATTGCCAGTTGTATCGCTTCCATCCAAAGATGTGCAGGTGACAGTAGCAAGTGCAGTTCTTGAACCTGTCAAAAACATGTGCATGGCTATTGAAACCGAACTTGATCTGCACAAGACCTGCGGCGGATTGATTGCGGATGCAGGATATGTAAGTTATGACGAACAGGCTTTGTTATTTGAAGAAGCAAAACTTGTCCATGGAGAGGATGCCTTATTATACGCAGATTCTGCAGGACACAGTGAACATCAGCTAGGATTAGCTCTTGATTTTTCTGTGGAAGGATTTAAAAAGGAACATTTCGATGACTCCATTCAATATGAATGGCTGAAAAACAATGCACATCGATTTGGGTTTGTTCAAAGCTATCAGAAAGAGAAAGAAGAAATCACTGGTAAAGCTGAACGATCTTGGCATTGGCGATTTGTAGGCTATGAAATAGCTGCCAAAATGTATTTTGAACATCTTTCTTTAAAAGAGGCTGTCTATGAGTAAAATTGGAGTTCTTGATTCAGGAATTGGCGGAATGATTCTTTTAGAGCATCTAAAAGAACGTTATCCAATGCAGGACTTTCTGTTTTTTGCAGATCAAATCCATTCTCCTTATGGCAGCAAATCAGAAGATGAGCTGATCGAGATTGTCAATCGCAACATTGCATGGCTAAAGATGCAGGGGGCTGAGTCGATTCTTTTTGCTTGCAACACCATTTGTGCTTTAAATCCATCACGCATTTCTAAAGATCTTCCAATACAAAGAATCATTGAGCCTACCTGCAGACAGCTGCTAGATCAGGATGTGCATTCAATTTTAGTGTGTGCTACCCCATTTACTGTCAAAAAGGGCATTTATCCAGAAATCATTCATCGCCTTCTTAAAGAAGTGGAAGTTGAAAGTGTGGCACTTCCATATCTTTGCCGTGATGTAGAAGAAATGACAGATGATCGTCTTGTTTTTGAGAAGCTTAAAAATGATTTGGGTCAATATGTTGGAAAAATGGATGCCGTTATTCTTGGATGTACACATTACCCTGCGGTTTCACATCTGTTTAAACAATTGTTTGATGTTCCTGTGTTTGATTCCAATGGGATTGAACTTGTTTATTCCTCATTGGGGACTGGCAATGTTCAATATGTGACAACTGATTCAGCAGAAATCTTTGATAAGCAGTGTTCAAAACTGTTTAAAACTGATATTCATTCAAGCAAGGTAGAACTTTAGTTCTATCTTTTTATTGTGAACATACAATGAATCAGGTGATACAATGAAAAAAAATCAGTTTCTAGTGTGCTGTTTTGCAATGCTTGCATTGGTGTTGCTTGTGAGTCAGGAAGAAAAACCAGAAATGATGGTCAGTAAAGAAATGGATTCTATGATTGAAATTGTGTTAAAGAATAACAAGAATCAGCTGATTCCTTTAACAGTTCAAAGTGGATGTACAAATGAAGTGGATTGTTTAAACGAATCTCTTTTTTTGATGTCAAAGGATTATGATGGACTTTATAGTACAATTCCTGTAAGTGCAGCTGTTCAGTTAATAGAGTGTGAAAATATATGCAGAATTGATTTTACAAGTGAGATTCTTGAATTTGAACCTAAACATCTGAATCAGATGAAGCAGGTCCTGCATTTTCTTTTGAAAGATTATCCAGATGTTCTAATTACAGTAGAAGGAAAAGAAGATCCTAGGCTTCAACTTGATTCCAGCAACTATTTGAATGCAACCTATTTTTTGGATGAGGATTATCACAGAGGCTATTTGTATCAAATGTTTATGATCGAAGAAATTCAAAATCAAAAAGTAGCTGTACCTGTTGTCGTGTATTCTTCTGTTTCAAATCCTGTTGAGGTCATTGAGCTTTATTATGGAACAACTACTTCTGTTCAGTTTGACAATCTTCATTTTCGAACTGTAGAACTTATTGATGGAGAACCATTGGAGGTACGATTGTCACAGGAATGCATGATCAATCAGTCATTGAACGATGAACTTGTCCTGCCGATTTTGTATTCACTTCAATATCATACCAATGTTCATGTGGTTAAAATTGTAGTGGATGGAGTCCTAGTTAAAGAAGTTGACTTAGATGATTTGAACATCAATGAGTTTGTACTTTCGAAGTGAATGGTTTTTGTGTATAATAATCTACGGTGATAGGGAATGAAATTTGTCGTTGTCAGTGACAATCATGGTCGTCTGGAACCCATCCAGGAAGTTTTAAACAAACATCAAACAGCAGATGGATATATTCATTGCGGTGATTTTGAACTGCCGCTGGCCTATTTAAATCAATTTGCAGTTGTTTCTGGCAACAATGATTATGCAGATGTTCCAATGTCCATTGTTTTAAATACGCCGACTCATCGTATCCTAGTCATGCATGGTCATCGCTATGTCTCTATGTACAGCATAGATCGTCTTGTCCAAAAAGCGAAAGAGGAACGATGCAGTATTGTTTTCTATGGTCATACTCATGTGTTTTCTGATCGTATGATTGATGGCATTCGCTTTATTAATCCTGGATCACTTTCTCATAATCGCGATGGATCTGCTCCTTGCTATGCCATTGTAGAGATTGATGGATGGGAAGTGAATGTCCAGCGATGTGAGCTGGAATCAGCGTCAACCAAAGGGTTCTTCTTTTAAATGTAGTGAGTTTTTGCACTTTTCTTAACAATTTACTTGCAAAAGATAGTAGTTTCTGATATTATCTTTTAGCACGATGTCCTCGTAGCTCAGCTGGATAGAGCACACGCCTTCTAAGCGTGCGGTCGAAGGTTCGAATCCTTCCGGGGACGCCATCTATGAAATGTGAAGATCTCATGATGAGGTCTTTTTACTTTATATGAAGTGTTTCAGGAGGAAAGGAGAGATGATGTGAAAGAATTAAAAGGTTATGCTCTTTTGCTGCTGGCTTCCATCATTTGGGGATTTGCCTTTGCAGCGCAAAGCGCAGGAATGGAATATGTAGGACCGTTTACATTCACTGCTGTTCGATCCTTTCTAGGTGCTTTTTCACTGCTTCCTGTCATTGTTTTTCTTGATCCTCATCGAAACGATGCTGAATGGATCAAAGGCGGACTTGCCTGCGGTGCCTGTTTAAGCATTGCGATGACACTTCAGCAGCTTGGACTGGTTACGACTTCTGCAGGAAAAAGCGGATTTCTGACTGCACTTTATATTTTATTTGTGCCAATGATTGGAACATTGCTTCATAGAAAAGCATCGCTTCATGCGAAAATAGGTGTCATGATTGCACTGGTCGGGTTTTATTTTCTATGTCTAAAGGAATCACTTCTGTTAGCTAAGGGAGATGTAGTGCTGGTTCTTTCTGCTATTGTCTTCGCAATCCATATTTTGGTGATTGATCATTATTCTCCTAAAACAAGCGGATTACGGATTTCCATGGTGCAGTTTCTTGTAGCAGGGACATTTAATCTTTTTTTGATGTTTCTATTTGAAAAACCTATGTTGTCTGATATCTGCAATGCCTGGATCCCAATTGGCTATGCTGGAATTCTTTCCAGCGGGGTTGGGTACACACTTCAGATTATTGGGCAAAAGCATACAAAACCTACTCAGGCTTCGCTTGTCATGTCTTTGGAGTCAGTGTTTTCTGTACTAGCAGGATGGCTGATTCTTAAAGAAGCTCTTTCAGGACGTGAACTTTTAGGCTGCGCATTGATTTTTGCAGCTATCTGCATTGCACAGCTTCCAGATAAGGAGAAAACGAATGAATAACAATTATTATGATGAAATCATTGCTGAAATCAAAAAAATGATGAGTTCTGACCATCTCAGTGAAGCAGAACATCTTTTAGATGAAGAACTTTCCATGCCATATATTCCATCCTATGCAGAAAAACAATTTCGTGAACTTGAGCGTGAACTTCATGGATTAAAGACAAAGGATGGATTTCACGGTGTACTTCCGCATGAAATTGAAAGAAGTCTTTTAAGTGAAGATCCAGCTTTACAGCTTCGTGCTGTTCAGTCCTTGTCTCAATTCAGCTGTAGAAGCTATCTTGATGCGATTCAGGCTTTTTTTGACATCAGACCTGATCAGAAAATTCAGGCATTAATGATTGATATTTTGATTGAACAGCAGGTCAATGAGGAATTTGTAATTGAAGTTGATGGGATGCAGATGAGTTTCATTCCTCTCTATCAAGAAAGACCTCATGAAACAGATGGATTCATCAAAGCACAGCAATTGTTAAACCAGTGGTTTGAAAATGACAATCCAGCGCTGCTTGCCATGTGTCAACAGATACTGATTCAGGAATGTTTTCTGATGCTACCTATGAGTTTTGAAGAAGAAGAGGCATTTTCATTGGCTTATACAATTGCAGAAATGGTGTCGATTTCACTCGATGATGGAGCTTCTTTTGCGAAAATTGCTTCACAAATCAATGAGAATGTAAAAAGATGTGTTCTCAAAAGCTGTTTTGTTTGATTCTCACATTTTTTTTGATATAATAGTTAAGCTGAATAATTAGGAGGATACGACAATGTCAACTTGGACGTTAAAAGAAAAATCTTGCGGCGATCTGAATGTTGTCCTGGAAGGGGACGCTTGGAAAGCAGCGCAGAAGAAGGCTTTCGATAAACTGGCTAAAAATGTTGAAATCGAAGGTTTTAGAAAAGGAAAAGCACCAAAGAGAATGATCGAAAAGATGATTCCTGTTCAGAATGTTTTGCTGGAAGCTGCTGAAGCTGAAGCAAACAACTGCCTGAGAGCAGCTGTTGAAGAACATGATTTGTGGCTGGTGGATTCACCATCTTTGGAAATCAATGAAATCAATGAAGAAAAAGTAGATTATACTTTCAAGTGCACTGTAAAGCCAGAAGCTAAACTGGGACAGTATAAGGAACTTCCTTATGAAGTCAAGGAAGCAGAAGTAACTGAGGATGAAATCAATGCTGAACTGGCTAAGATTCAGGAAAATTTTGCTGAACTGCAGGTAAAAGAAGGTGCAGTTGAAGATGGCGACACAGCTGTCATTGACTTTGAAGGATTCAAAGACGGTGTAGCTTTTGAAGGTGGCAAGGGAGAAAACTATCCGCTGGTCATCGGTTCTCATTCTTTCATTCCTGGTTTTGAAGAACAGGTCTGCGGAATGGCTTTGAACGAAACTAAGGATTTGAACCTGACATTCCCAGAAAACTATGGTGCATCTGAACTAGCTGGTCAGGCTGTTGTCTTCACAGTAACTGTAAAGGAAATCAAGACAAAAGTTCTGCCTGCATTGGATGATGAACTGGCAAAAGATGTTAACATCGACGGTGTTGATACACTTGAAGATTTGAAGAAGAATGTTGCTGAAAAACTGGCAGCTTCAAAGAAAGAACAGAATGAAAATGAAGCACTGGATACATTGCTTGAAACATTGATTTCTAATGCTGAAGTTGAAATTCCTGAAGTCATGATTGATCAGGAAGCTGATGATATGCTGAATGAACAGAATCAGCGTATGCAGCAGCAGGGCTTCTCTTTGGCTCAGTACCTTCAGATCACTGGTCAGAAACCAGAAGATTTGAAAGAACAGCTGAAGGGTGATGCTGAACGCAGAATCAAGATGCGTCTGGTTCTGGAAGCAGTTGCCAAGGCTGAAAATCTGGTTCCAACTGATGAAGAAGTGGAAGCAGAATTTGATAAGCTTGCATCCATGTACAACATGGAAAAAGAAGAAGTGAAGAAATATGTTCCTGCATCATCTTTGTCTTATGATGTGAAGATGCAGAAAGCTCTTGACTTCGTAAAAGAATCTTCAAAATAAGACGCTTTGCGTCTTTTTTGAACATAAATGTATCAAAAAGGAGGCGAAACCATGAGTGAAAAATTACAGCTGAGTGTACCATGCATTGCGACACGAGGTGTTGTTGTTTTCCCATCAATGGATTTGACCATTGAAGTAGGCAGAGAGAAAAGCAGAAAGGCTGTTGATGAAGCAGAAGCTCATTTTGATGGTCATTGTTTGCTGGTGTGTCAGAGAAATCTTCAGGATGAAGATCCATCTGCATCTGATCTCTACCAGTTTGGCACTTTGTGCCGAATTAAAAACATTCGTAAGAAAGACGGATATTATCGTGTTACTTTCTCAGGATTGGAACGTGCTGAAATTCTTTCCTTTGATCAAAGTCATCCATTCTTTTTCGTTACCATGCTGGCAGTTGCTGACAAAAGCGAAAATTCGATGGAAGAGCTTGCGCTGGTCAGAAAGATTGCAAAGGAATTTGAAGCAGTTTCATCTACATTGAAAAACTTTCCGCCTGAAATCATTGCACAGCTTGCGAAAGGTGTTTCAGCACCTATGCTGGCAGATCAGTTCGGGCAGTATTTTCCATGCCATTATGCGAAAAAACAGCAGATTCTTGAAGCAGTCAGCATCAATGAGCGTTTGATGCTGGTACTGGAAGAAATTGATCGTGAGAAAGAGATGGCAGTCATTGAAGAAACGATCAATGACAAAGTAAAAGAGCGCATGGAAGACAATCAGAAAGATTATTATCTTCGTGAGAAGCTTCGTGCGATCAAAGAAGAGCTTGGTGATGTTTCAAATGCAACGGATGATTCAGAGGAAATTCGACGAATTCTCAATGAAAATCCATATCCTGAAACCATTAAAGCAAAAGTTCTGGAAGAACTTTCTCGATATGAAATGCTGCCTGCTGCAAGTGGAGAATCTGGAGTGATTCGCACTTACATTGACTGGCTTTTGAAAACTCCTTGGTGGCAGATGTCGCAGGACAATGAAGATTTGAATCTTGTTCAAAAACGTCTTGATGAAGATCATTACGGTCTGACAAAAGTTAAAGAACGCATTATGGAGTATCTTGCTGTCAAGCAGATGACTAAATCACTGAACAGTCCTATTCTTTGTCTTGTTGGGCCTCCAGGGGTTGGAAAGACATCTCTTGCAACAAGCATTGCACGTGCTATCGATAGAAAGTTTGTGAAAGTATCTCTAGGTGGTGTTCATGATGAATCCGAAATTAGAGGACACAGAAGAACATATCTTGGTTCAATGCCCGGAAGAATCATTCAGGGCATGAAGAAGGCAGGAGTTGTCAATCCGGTTTTCTTGATTGATGAAATTGATAAAATGGCATCTGATTACAAAGGTGATCCAAGCTCTGCCATGCTGGAAGTGCTTGATCCAGAACAGAACAAACTGTTCTCTGATCATTATCTTGAAGAACCTTATGATCTTTCACAGGTCATGTTCATTGCTACTGCTAATTATCTTGAATCTATTCCAGAAGCTTTGAAGGACCGTCTTGAAATCATTCAGCTTGACAGCTATACAGAGCTTGAAAAAGTTGAAATCTGCAAGCGCCACCTTGTGCCGAAGCAGATGAAAAACAACGGTCTTGTTAAAGGTCAGTTCAAACTCAGCGATGCAGTGATTCTTTATCTGATTCGCTATTACACTCGAGAAGCAGGGGTTCGTCAGCTAGAACGCTTAGTCGCTACTCTTTGTAGAAAGACAGTGCTCAGCATTGCTAAAGGTGAAATCGAAAAGATGTCAATCACTAAAAAACAGGTTGTCAAATGGATTGGAAAAGAAAAGTTTGAATATGGTTCAAAAGAAAAGAAGGATCAGGTTGGCGTTGTTACAGGTCTTGCCTATACTTC
>JAFQKG010000040.1 GCA_017397025.1 Erysipelotrichaceae bacterium
AGCAGTTGAGAACACCTGTGATTTAGATGTTGGAATAGTTGTATTTCTTGGAATCAGAACTGTCATGACTCCGCCCAGTGTTTCAATACCTAAGCTCAGTGGAGTAACATCCAGCAAAAGGACATCCTTGACATCACCCGTGATAACGCCACCCTGAATAGCTGCACCCATTGCAACAACTTCATCTGGATTGACTGAACGGTTAGGTTCCTTGCCCAGTTCATTGCGTACAGCTTCCTGTACAGCTGGAATACGAGTTGAACCACCAACCAGCAGTACCTGATGGATGTCATTTTTAGTCAGTCCAGCATCTCTAAGAGCCTGACGAACTGGTCCTACAGTTCTTTCTACCAGATGCTTTGTCATCTGATCAAACTGTGCACGAGAAAGTGTAGCTTCAAAGTGCAGAGGTCCATCAGCACCAGCACTGATGAATGGCAGAGAAATCTGAGTCTGCATCATACCTGAAAGATCCTTCTTAGCCTTTTCAGCAGCTTCTTTCAAACGCTGCATAGCCATGCGGTCTTTCTTCAGATCAACGCCGTTTTCCTTCTGGAACAGCTGAGTCATCCAGTCAACCAGCACATTGTCGAAGTCATCTCCGCCCAGCTTGTTGTCACCAGCTGTTGCCAGTACTTCAAATGTACCATCAGCCAAATCCAGGATAGATACGTCAAATGTACCTCCGCCCAAGTCATAAACGAGCACTTTCTGTTCAACATCTGTTTTGTCGATACCAAATGCCAGTGCAGCTGCAGTTGGTTCATTGATAATACGTTCTACTTCAAGACCAGCAATCTTACCAGCATCTTTTGTAGCCTGACGCTGAGCATCGTTGAAGTATGCAGGAACTGTGATAACAGCTTTTGTCACTTTTTCACCCAGGTATTCTTCTGCATAAGTCTTCATGTACTGAAGAATCATTGCACTGATTTCCTGTGGTGTATAGCTCTTTCCATCCAGTTCAACCTTTTCGCTTGAACCCATCAGACGCTTAATAGAAATAACTGAATTCTTGTTTGTCACAACCTGACGCTTTGCAGCATCACCGACAATCTTTTCACCATTTTTGAAAGCGACAACAGATGGTGTTGTACGATTTCCTTCTGGATTAGTGATTACTTTTGCTTCTTTGCCTTCCATGACAGCTACACAGCTGTTGGTTGTACCTAAGTCAATACCGATAATTTTACTCATAATGTTTTCCTCCTTATGAAATTTCCTTTATTTATTCGCTGACCTTGACCATTGCTGCTCTGAGCAGTCGATCTTTCAGCTTATATCCTTTTTGGAACACTTCGATGACGATGCCAGCTTCAGTGCCTTCCACTTCTTCACTCATGACGGCCTGATGCCAATTCGCATCAAATGGTGCATTCAGTGCCTCAATGACTTCAACGCCTTCTTTGTTTAATGCATAAATCAGCTGATTGTAAATCATTTCAACACCTTTGTAGTAAGATTCATTCTCCGGTGTCGCCTTTTGAGCCAATGCTCTTTCAAGATTATCGATTGCCGGAAGAATATCCAGTGCGAAACTTTGAATACGATATTTCTGACGTGTTTCAAAGTCGTTCTGAAGTCTCTTTCTAGTATTTTCAGTATCTGCATAAGCTTTCAGATATTCGTTTTTGAGTCGTGCACACTCACCTTCCAGCTCAGCAATACGAGTTTTCAATTCTTCTGTGTTGTCTTTCTTTTCAAAGAATTTCTTTTTCTTCTTTTCTTCTTTTTTCTCTTCTGTCACTTCTTCTGCTGCAGTTTCTTCATTCTCATAGACAAATTCCTGCTCAACAGCTTCATTGACATTCTTTTCAGTTTCAGTTGTCATAATGACCTCCTTGTCCATATAGTTTTTCAATCATATCTGATACATATTCCAGTAAAGATACGATGCGGTCATAATCCATGCGTGATGGACCAACAACCATTAGTTTTCCTTCTTCTTCAGGATTGATTCTAAAACTTGATGAAACGACGGCAACATCATCCATCCAGACCAATTCACTGGAACTGGAGGTTTTGATGGCCAATTGATTCTGTGCTCCTATGTTGCGCCAAAGACTTGTATCTTCCAGCATCCCCATCAGTCCCCTTAATTTTTCAATATCAGAGAACTCCGGCTGATAAAGCATATTTCCTTTACCGCTGAAATACACATTTTCACTGGCAAACTTCACAAATGCACTGACGAAAGCCTGAAACAGCATTTCATGACGCTGCACACTTGAAGCCAGAATTGGCTTGAGCATCTGCATCTTTTCTACCACTTCATGAATCGGCGTTCCTTTCAGACGATCATTGAGGATAGCGGTACAGTTTTGAATGTCTTCAACAGAAACTTTTTCTTTGAAGGTAAACGTTTTGTTTTCTGTATGCCCTGTATCTGTGATAAAGACAGCCACTGCACTGCGTTCATTGATTGGAAACAATTTGATATGTTCCAGCCTTTGCATTGAGGCATTCGGTCCTAGAACCCCTGAAGTCAGGTTGGTCATCTGAGAGAGAATGTCACAGCTTCTTTTGATCGCATCGTCCATGTTCAAATGTCTGGATGAGAACACTTCCGAAAGTGCCAGTTCCATTTTTTCATCCATTCGCTTTTCCAATAGATGTTCACAATAGAACTTGTAGCCTTGTGTAGAAGGAATGCGTCCACTGGATGTATGGGTCTTTTCAAGATACCCCATTTCTTCAAGTGCCAGCATTTCATTTCGAATGGTTGCACTGGAGTAAGGCAGATGATACTTCTGCATCAAGGTCTTAGAACCAATCGGTTCAGCTGTACGCACAAATTCATCCACAATGCATTTGAAGATTTCAATTCGTCGTCTTGTCAGCATGACCTCACCTCACTTTTAGCACTTCTTTGCTTCGTCTGCTAAAAATATACACCAGACTTTTAGCACAGTCAAGTGAAGTTTGCTAAAATCACATCAAAACACATAATTTTCAAACAAATCACATACTCTGTATCAGGTGATGATGTGAAAAACTGGATCAATGTTTTTATTTTGTTTATCCTCATCTTCTTTTTTTCCAATGCTTCCGCAATTGGAGCATTATCCAGCGAAGTTCTACATTTCTGGTTCACTCAGCTTGTTCCTTCCATGTTTCTTAGTATCTTTTTGATTCAGCTGTTGTCAGAAACCTCATTCTTCACTTTTCTTTCACAGCCTTTTCGATTTTTATGTCCGATACTTAAACTAGATAAAGAAGGATTGGGATTTGTCTTTTCTTGTCTTTTGATTGGCTGTCCAAGCAGTGTCATTCTTATCAATCAGGCTTATCAGAATGAGCGTATCACTCAACCTATGGCAAATCGTTTGCTTTTATGCACACCTGTCGCCACTGTTTCCTTTTTAGTCATGTCTGTTGGAGCTCAAATGCTTCAAAATCAAACATCAGGTTTCGTGTTATGGATTCTTCAGATTGCTGTCTCATTTGTTTTATTATGGCTTACACGCAGCATTCCACTAACTATGAATCCACAAATCATCAAAAAGGATGATTCAAAGAAAAAACACCCGATATCAGGTGCTTTGTTTCAAACAGGATCCATCCTCTTTCTGATTGGAGGATATCTTTTGATGTTCCAGACAGTCTCTTTTCTAATTGAACCTATTCTGCCAGTTTCATGGCATCCATTTTTCAAAATCATCTCTGAATTCTCTTATGGATGTCATCTGATTTCTGAATCAATGCCTTTTGAAGAAGCATTTGTTTATATCAGCTGTCTTTGCGGCTTCAATGGTCTTTGTGTCCAGTTTCAGGCACTGTCACTCAGCGAACTCAAAATCTCAGTTCACAACTACTTCCTGTTTCGACTGCTGCAGGCACTTCTTTGTTTTATCAGCGGCCAAGCAGTTCTTCCACTTCTTGTCGGATAAGCTCAGGAACCAATCCTTTGACATCACGCCCATAAGAAATCAGCTCTTTGACGCGACTGCTGGAAACATGCATGAGCTCTGGAAGTGTTGACAAATACACAGTTTCAATGGAAGGTTCAAGACGCTTGTTGTAGTATTCCAGTTCAAGTTCATAATCTGTGTCTTTTCCATTTCGAATTCCGCGCACCAAAACACCGCAGCCATGCTTCACTGCAGCATCCACGGTTAATCCGCTTTCTTCCACAACTTTAACGTTGGAAAGATGTTTTGTACAACGGCGCAAAAATTCAATCCGTTTTTCTTTCGAAATCACTGAAGCCTTAAGCGGATTGACCATAACAGTTACAACCACCTCATCAAACATCATGCTGGCTCTTTTGATTAAATTCAAATGTCCTGTTGTTAACGGATCAAACGATCCTGCAAAAAGTGCTTTCATTGCCTCACCTCATAATAACTAATGCGTGTAATACCATACACAGCTTCTTTGTATTTTCTCAGACCTCCAATTTCATCTGAAAAAACATCTTCTTTTAATGATTCAACAATCACAATGGCCCCTTTTTTCAATAGATTCATTTGGCAGAGTGCCATCATGACCTTTTCATTCTGTTCTTTGGCATAAGGAGGATCCAGATAGACAAGATCAAATTGTCTTTTTTCATCAGCACATCTTTTTAACGCCGCCAAAGCATCCATCTTATAGACTGTGCATTGCGAAGGAACTTTAACAAAAGCAATGTTCTTTTTAATCGTGGAAATAGCATCATAGCTCTTGTCGACAAATACAGCATGATCCATCCCTCTGGAAATACATTCTAAACCAACTGAGCCTGATCCAGCATAGAGATCCAGCATTTCTCCGCCATCGAAGTAAGGACCTACGCTATTAAAGACAGCTTCTTTGATTTTATCTGTTGTCGGACGAGTATTGTTTCCTTTTACTGCCTCTAGCGGCAATGAACGATATTTCCCTGCAATGATGCGCATAAGATCACCTCCTTAAAAATGAAAAAGAAAAGGTATAAAAGAGGAAAATCAGTCCAAGATAAGAGTGCATCCCCAAACAGATGCAATCCCCCAAATCTTTGTTTCTCCTCTCCCTTTCTTTGAATCCCTTCGGGGATTCCTTTTCTTATTTCAGCTTCCCAGTTCGATACTGTGAAATAATTGCCTGACAAATGCCCACAGCAGCCATAAATGACATCGTAGAAGATCCGCCAGAAGACATTAGAAGCAAAGGAACTCCTGTTAAAGGAATCAAACCTGTAACTCCGCCGACATTGAACACATAATGTACAAACAGATAAAAGGCCGTTCCCAAAAGAACCATCTTTGCCTTTTCAGATTCAATCTTTTTTGCATAATTGAAAAGACGCATGATAATCAGCATATATCCGCCAAACACCGCTAAAAAACCAAGGATTCCAGTTTCTTCAACAATGATAGCTAGTACATAGTCTGTGCTTGCCGCAGGAAAATTTGTGTATTTCTGAATAGAAGCTCCTATACCTACGCCAGATACTCCTCCTGTGGCAAAAGAAATCAGTCCTTTGATCAGCTGAAATCCTGTCCCATACTTATCCGCAAAGGGATTGAGTGCGGAAGTAAAACGGCGAATCATATAGTTGCTGGATTCAGAATTGAGCAGAACATTTCTAAGCGGAGTGGCCATAACAACAAAGACCACAGCCAACCCAGCCAAAACAAGCAGAATAATACGATACTGCCACTTGCTGAGTGCCTTATGTTTTGGAATCAGAAAGCACACTGCTGCAATCGCAGCCATAACTACAGCAGAACCTAAATCGTGCTGAAGAATCATGACGATAAATAGAAACAAACCGATAAAACCCAAAGGCCGTTTGACTAATTCTTCAAAACTGACTTCCTGTTTTTCGATATCTCCAAGAAAAATGGCCATAATAAGCATGATGGAGATTTTCGCAAATTCAGATGGCTGAAGAGTAATTTCATAAGTTCCTAATGGAATACGAATCCACGCTCTAGCCCCCCCTACTTCACGGAAAAAGAGCGTTGCAACCAAAAAAATCAGCGTTCCCAAAACAAGTTCTCTCAAATATTTTTTGCAAAGAGAGAATGAAAACAGATGACTTAAAAACAGAAGAGCTATATAACCAGCTCCAACAAAGACCAGCTGCTTTGCAACTGTAAAAATCAAGCCAATATAATCTGCCGCATCCGTTCCCATGCTGGCGGATGTACTCATGATCAATCCAAAAACAGTAAGTGCGATCAGTGTCAAATGAATCGGTCTGTCATAACCAATTGGAAGCTGATAAAAATGATTCTTTTTCTTCTCTGACATTTTCTCACCTCACTGACATTCATTTTATCATATTTGATGACACTCCAGAAGAAATTTGTTGCAAATTTAAGAATATTCAGTAGAATGAATCTGAGGTCGAACATTATGGAAATTAACGTAAACACTATTATCAAAGACAATGATCCACTGGTTAGAGAAAAATCTGAGCCAGTGTCCTTGCCACTGTCAGAAGAAGACAGATCACTTTTAATGGACATGCTGACTTATGTCATTGAGTCCAAAGATGAAAAACTTGCAGAAGAAAAAAATTTAAGACCTGCTGTTGGCATTGCAGCTGTACAGGTCGGTGTTTTAAAGCAAATGATCGCAGTAGACTGTGAAATCGGCTATGATGAAAACGATGAACCAATCAAGGCAACCTATGCCCTAGTCAATCCAAGGATTATTTCATCCTCTGCAAAACAGGCTTATCTGAAATACGGAGAAGGCTGTCTTTCAGCTGAAACCGAACACTCTGGATATGTTCCCCGTTCCCTTCGTGTAAAAGTTGAAGGCTACGATCTTCTTAGAGATGAAAAAATCACTATCCGTGCCGAAGGCTATCTTGCGATTGTGCTGCAGCATGAAATTGATCATTTCAGCGGCATCATGTTCTATGACCGCATCAATCAGATGGCCCCAGATGCAAAAATCCCAGGAGCTATCATGATTGAATAGCTTCTTCTTTTATGTTAAAATTGTTCTAACGTGGCGTAATTCAAATTAAAATAATAGAATATATCAATAGAAAGAAGGTCTCTATGAATTCAAACACTCAGACTAGAGCGCCAAGAGTTCCAAGAAAAAGAGAAATCGTACAGGATCATTCATACAATCGCTCAACAGACACTTTAGTCTATGCATTAGGCGGACTAGGTGAAGTTGGCAAAAACATGTACTGCTATGAACATGATGATGAAATCATCATTATTGATTCAGGTGTCGTGTTTCCTGATGAGGAGCTTTTGGGCGTTGATTATGTCATTCCAGATTACACATATTTAATGAAAAACCATTGGAAAATCAAAGCACTGGTTATTACTCATGGTCATGAAGATCACATTGGCGGTATCCCTTTTTTGCTTCAATCCATTTCATTGGAAGCAATTTATGCACCTCGTTTTGCTGCTGCCCAGATTCGCAGAAAACTGGAAGAAAAACGCATGAGCCGCAATGTCAATCTTGTAGAAATTGACGGCAATTCTAGCATTAAGACAAAGCATTTTAGCATTGGCTTTTTTGACACAACACATTCCATCCCTGATTCACTGGGAGTTTTAATCAACACTCCAAATGGACGCATTGTTCACACAGGCGATTTCAAGTTTGACTTGACGCCGGTTGGATCAAATTCTGACTATCAGAAAATGGCTTATATCGGTCAGATTGGCGTCACTCTTTTGATGAGCGATTCAACCAATTCTGCAGTATCTGGTTTTTCTATCAGTGAAAAAAAAGTAGCACAGTCCATTTTAGACATTGCCAGAAAAATCAATGGGCGCATGATTGTGGCTACTTTTGCCTCCAACGTTCATCGTGTTCAGCAGATTCTGGAAGCCGCTGTTGAATGTGGAAGAAAAGTGATTATTTTCGGACGTTCTATGGAAAATGTCGTTGAAATTGGAAGAAATCTAGGTACAATCCGTATTTCTCAGGAACATTTCATTACTCCTGAACAGATCAGCACCACTCCAAGCAACAAGCTATGTATCGTTTGTACAGGCTCTCAGGGAGAAGCACTGGCAGCACTAAGCCGTATTGCCAATGATACTCACCGATACATTCATATTCAGCCTGGTGACACCGTCATTTTCTCATCCAATCCAATTCCAGGGAATGCGATGAGCGTTTCTCAGGTTGTTAATAAACTGACTCGAAAAGGTGCCAATGTTCTGGAAAATTCAGCCCTCACTTCCCTACATACAACAGGACATGCTTCACAGGAAGAACAGAAGCTGATGCTTCAGCTTATTAAACCTAAGTACTTTATGCCAATTCATGGTGAATACAAAATGCTGAAACTCCACGCTGCAACTGCTGTAGAAACAGGTGTTGATCCAGAACACAACTTCATCTGTTCCAATGGTGACATTGTTGTGCTCAGAAATGAAGAATGTTTCCTTGCCAATTCACGTATTCAGACAGATGATATCTATGTCGATGGAAATGATGCCTCAGGACTTTCAACAGCAGTGCTAAGAGATAGAAAAATCCTTGCAGACAGCGGATTAGTAGCAGTCATTGTTACCATTGATTCTCGATACAACAAGATTCTTTGCCGTCCTAGCATTGTTTCACGAGGATTTGTCTACATCAAAGAATCACAGACATTGCTGAAAGAGGCTGAAATGGTGGTTTATGAAGCTCTGCGCAAAAAAATGATGCAGAAAACAACATTTGGAGAATTGAAGAACACCGTCCGCAGTTCTTTAGAACCATTCCTTTATCAGAAAACTCATCGCAATCCGATTGTCATCCCTGTCATACTCAATCACAAGGATGCCATGGCGCTTAGTCAACGAAAACATGCAAACCAGCGTTAATGCTGGTTTTTCATTTTTCAAAGAAAAAAGCCTCGCAAAGAGGCTTATTTAATTTCTACAATTTTCATCATGTTGGCTGATCCTTCTCCTGTAGGATATCCCGCAGAAATAATAATCAGCTGACCAGGTTTAAACCCATATCCTTTGGCAATGATGCTTGCAAGTTCGTCATCATTGGTCATGTCATTCTGTATATCAGAATAAATCGCATTCACTCCCCAGTAAGACTGCAGACGTCGCTGAGTTTCCTTAGAGAATGTTACCGCCAAAATTGGCACACATGGTCTAAACTTAGAAACACGGCGTGCAGTTGTTCCGCCCTGAGTGAAAACTACAATCGCTGCAATTTCAAGTGTCAATGTGGCATCTGAAATTGAAATACCAATTGCATCCTGAATGGTCTTATGACTTGTAAGTTTAGCCTGATCCAGATTTTCACGATATGGAAGAATCTGTTCAATGGCCAAGGCAATCTTGTCCATTGTCTGAACTGCTTCAACAGGATATTCACCAGCTGCTGTTTCAGCTGAAAGCATGATGGCATCTGAGCCATCCATAATAGCGTTTGCAACATCGCTTGCTTCTGCACGTGTACAGCGTGGATTGGCCGTCATAGAATCCAGCATATGAGTAGCGGTAATGGCAGGTTTTCCAAAACGGTTGGCCATTTTAATAATAGCTTTCTGATAAATTGGAACATAGGCTGTTTCTACTTCAACACCTAAATCACCGCGCGCTACCATCACGCCATCGGCAACAGAAAGAATAGCCTCCAAATTGTCAAAACCTTCCTGGTTTTCAATTTTGGCAATGATTTGAATGTATTTTCTGCCTTCCTGAATCAGAAGGTTACGAATCTGAATGACATCTTCAGCACGGCGTACAAAAGACGCAGCGATGAAATCCACATTGTGCTTGCATCCAAATCGAATATCCGCTTCATCCTTCTTAGAAATAAAAGGCATGCTCAGTTTTACTCCTGGTACATTGCATCCTTTTTTAGAGCTAAGCGGTCCTGTTACTTCAATACGGCAAGTCAGTTCCTCTCCATTGTTTTCTAAAACAGTCAGTTTCTGTTTGCCGTCATTGACCAGAATATAGTTTCCTGGCTTAATATCGTCAAACAGTTCCGGACACTGAATATGAAAGCGTTCATGAGTTCCTTCGATTTTTTCTTTCACTACTTTGACGATTTCACCTTTGACATAGTCCTCACGACCATTTTTAAAAGTTCCAAGACGAATTTCAGGCCCCTTTGTATCCAGCATGATGGCAATGTTATGTCCTGTCTCATCACTGACTTCACGAAGACGTTCAATTCTTCTCAGATGTTCTTCATGATCTCCATGGGAAAAATTCAAACGAGCAATGTTCATGCCAGCATGAGCCAGATTGGACATCATTTCCTTAGATTCACTGGCAGGTCCGATGGTGCAGACAATTTTAGTTTGTCTCAGTATCATACTTTTCTCCTTTTTTAAACTAAACGATCAAACAGTCGATACAAATGTTTTCTCGACTTTCTGGCTTGACTTAGTGCTTCTTCAATTGGAGTAGCAGTAATTTCATTGTTGATAATGCCGACACACATGCCGCCTTGTCCCTTAACAAGCAGATCTACAGCCTTTTCAGCCATTCTGCTGGCAAGAACGCGATCATTTGCAGTTGGTGAACCACCGCGCTGAACATGTCCTAAAATTGTAGAACGTCCTGCAAAACTGGTATGTGTAGAGATCTTACGAGCTAAAGAATCTACATCCGTGATCTTTTCAGAAACAATCACAATCGCATGATTTTTCTTCAAAGTTCCATCTAAGTACTTGAGACGTTCAAGAACTTCAGATTCATCAAACCCAGTTTCAGGAGTAATGACAATTTCAGCACCACAGGAAATGGCAGAATAAAGAGCCAAATCACCACAGTGATTTCCCATCACTTCTACAACACTGCAGCGATGATGCGAACTGGACGTATCTCTTAGCTTGTCAATCGCTTCGACCACTGTATTAAGGGCAGTGTCGAATCCAATTGTATAATCAGTGCATGGAATATCATTATCAATCGTTCCAGGCAGTCCAATGCAGTTGATGCCTTTTTTTGTAAGTGCTAGCGCACCACGGTAAGAGCCGTCTCCGCCAACAACAACTACGGCATCAATTTGATTTGCCTGAAGCATTTCAACAGCTTTCTGCTGCACTTCGTCATCCTTGAATTCAGGAAGGCGAGCAGAACCTAAGAAAGTTCCTCCTCTATCAAGTCGATCAGCTACATGAGACTTGTCAAGAAGCACAAAGTCCCCATTGATCATCCCTTTATAGCCATCACGAATTCCCATCACTTCAATTCCGCTTGCAAGCGCAACGCGAGTGACAGCTCGGATAGCAGCATTCATCCCTGGTGAATCACCACCAGAAGTAAGAACTCCAATTCGTCTGATCATATTGATCCCTGCCTTTCAAAATTCCATAACATCATATCACTATTTATTTGCTTTGTGAATGAATTCTTCGATTTTTCCCTTTAATTTCCAAAGGTTTTGACAGTTTTTTTATGCGTTCCATCATTCGAACCGCTTTCATTTTTTCTTCTCCCAGTGAAGTAAATGCATAATGATCATGAAGCGAATTCAAATCTTCATTGGAAGTAAAATATGTTAGTCTTTCATTTTCCATACGTTCATTCAAAACAGGAAACAAAAGTTCATCACGTACCCAAGGAGTCACACTTTCAGCCCCAATGTCATCAAAAACAACAACATTGGCCTTTTTCATCATTTCAAGTTCTCTTTCAAATCCATCTGGATCATTGAGCATCCCTTTCATTTTACTGATCCATGCAGGTGTCTGCACAAAGGCAACACTGTTACCTTTTCGCGCATAGTAATTGGCAATGCACCCTGCAAGATAAGTTTTCCCCGTTCCAACTGCTCCATACAGAAATAATCCTTCTTCTGCTTGAATCAGATTTATTGTTACCTCACTGAGAGCTCTAAGATAGTCTGCGGATTCAGTACTCTGATCAATCTGTTTCAATGAAACTGTCTTTAAATGCTCTGGAATCTGATCAATCCAGAATTTTTTCAGATGCATTCTTTCCTTATTTCTACTCTTGGCAAACTCACACAATTTGGGCTCAAGACGTAAAATCCCATTGTACGTTAACAGGTGAACCTCCCCTGCTTTTTGCTGCCTGCATTCAAACAGTCCTTTGCACCCCTCACAGCGCTTCAGATTTTCAACTCCTTTTGAAATGCGATAAGGAAACTGTTCTACAAATTCCATCGACAGTTCATGCTTCAAAAGAAACTGCTGCACTAGTTCTTCTTGTTTCAATTTTTCAATCAGCTGCTGTTTTTCTTTCAGCATTTCCTCATTTAAACGTACATTGATTTCCATATCATTCCTCCAGCTGAGACAACTGATTCATCAGCTGATTTCTTTCTTCATCACTCATCTGTGAGGTGATGTTCTTTTCTTCCATATATTGCGGAAGTACAGCTTTTCTGCCCGATTTAGCTGAGGCTTTACGCTGTATTTTCACTTCTGTCATCTTTAATGCATCTTCTACCGTCGTCACTTTGTTTCTCAGCCATGAAGATGCTACTGCTTCAACAAACGAGCGTACCAGCTTGTTTTCATTGATTCTAAGCACATATTCCACAAGCACATTGATCACTTCCTGTGAGAAATGCATTTCAAGTGCCAGTCTTTCCAAGAGCCGCTTGTCCACCTGTGTCACATTGACACCGCCCTGAATGTTTTGAAGAAACAAAACAGGAGGTACATCATATCTGCTTTTTGGCTCATGGTTAAGTTCAGGCTTTTCATAAGAGGCCATGCGCTTCAGCAACTCCTGATTGAGTGTACCTGAAGCATTGTTGACACAATGCCCTACAAGAATACGCATTCTATCTTCACTAATACCATAGAGTGTCGCCAAATCTGCAATCATCACAAGATTTTCCTGAGTGCGTGCAGCATATGGGAAAACCAGATTGGTCATTTGCGACAAAAACATTTCTGTATCAAAACCTGTTCTTACAGGAAGCTGTACTTCTGCTTCTTTCTGAACAGTTGAATATTCTACTTCTTTTTCTGTGTCCCAGCTAGACAAAAGCGTAACATCAAAAGATGTACTAATGTCCTTCATAGAAAGATTTTGACGTTTTGAACGTAAAATAGCACTGGAAGTAACAGAGGCATCCTTCATTCCCATATTGGATAGATAAAGCCTTCCAAACACATCATGCAAAAGAAATTCTCTTGCGCTTAAAGGACTCAGCAATTCATACAGATACAGCGTTTCATCTTGATTCACATACGTCTTGATCAATCCAAACTGTTCGCATTTGATGCGTGCAGCATCTATCTGTCGGATATCCATAGAAGCCAAACGACATAACCGTGTATGTTCCCTAGCCGAAGAATCCATACGTGATTCCGCTAAAAGTGTCAGATAAAAACTGACCGCATTGTGCCCAATGCACGCCTGATAACAGCTCAAAAGATCCAGAATTCTTTCTTTTGAAATATCATGGATTCCTTCAATCTGATAAAGATTTTTTGCACGCAGTGCCATACAGCTTCATCCCCTTTAAAACTTTTTCTACCTGACCCCTTAATTCATCCAGCGTCGTATTGTTTACAAAAATCACATCTGCCCTTTTGATTTTTTCCTCTGTACTCATCTGATGTGACATTCTCAAAAGCACATCTTCTTCACTCATACCGCGATTTTTCATGCATCTTTCTATCGCAATTTTCTGATCGCAAATGACAAGCCAGCATTCGTCAAACAGCTCATCAAACCCTGTTTCAAAAAGCAATGGCACCTCCGCAAAGAAAAGCTCGCTTTCAGTTATTTTTTCTTTCAGCTGTACTTTCAAAGCCTCATGAAACATCTGTTCATACTTTTTTTTCAGATCGCTGTCATGAAAAATGCGCGCTGATACTTTTTTCCGGTCTATATTTTTATTTTCATCCAAGACATCTTCAGACAAAAGTTCAATCACTTGATGATACAGCATCCCCTGTTTTTCTAGATAGCTATGACAAACCTGATCACAGTCAAAAACAGGATAGCCCATATCTTTTAATATTCTGCTCAAGGCACTTTTGCCCGACCCTATGGTTCCTGTTACAGCGATGGATTTCATTACAATCTCCTTTGACACACAGGACAAAAATGTGTCCCTCTTTGATTGTGTCTGACTTTCTTTATTGGCGTACCACAGATGTGGCAAGGCTGATTTTCACGTCCATAAACATCTATCTGAAGTTGAAACAAACCTGTTACTCCTAATGAAGAGGTATAGCTTCGAACAGTGGATCCGCCATGAGAAATGGCTTCAGACAAGACATCGACAGCACACTGAACAATAACTTCCCAGCGTGCTTTTGAAATTTTGGATACTCTGGACTCTGGACGAAGACCGCTGCGAAAACAGATTTCATCCGCATAAATATTCCCAATGCCAGCAACAAAGCTCTGATCCATCAAGGTCATCTTCAGTGAACGTTTTGACTTTCTAGTGCAATTCCATGCATACATAGCATTGAATTCCTTTGAAAATGGCTCTGGACCAAGTCCATGAAATTCACTGTAATCTGTACTTTTGTCGATGAGTTCCATTCTGCCAAATCGACGAACATCATGATAGCGAAGATCTGTCCCATCATCTAAATGAAAAATCACATGTGTATGTTTTCTGATAGGATCAGTGCTCTTTTCCACAAAGTACTTCCCTTCCATACGAAGATGAGAAATCAATGCACAGTCTTCCATTTCAAAAATCAGATATTTCCCTCTGCGTTTGAATCCTAAAAAATGTCTTTCAGTCAAGCGAAATGAAAACTCATCTGGATTCATCTGAACCACCTCTGGACTCAGCACCTTCACAGAAAGAATCTTTCTATTAGATATCATGTGCTCCAGTGTCGACAAAACAGTCTGTACTTCAGGCAATTCAGGCATATTACTTCACCTCATACCAGCTATTGCCGCTTTTGCATTCTGCTACCAGCGGTACTTTCAGTTCCATTGCATGAATCATTTCTTCTTCAATGATTCTCTTCATCAATTCTTCTTCGCCTTGAAGAACATCAAAAATCAGTTCATCATGAACCTGAAGAATCATTTTAGAGTGAACCTGTTCCTTTTTCATACGATCATCAATCGCAATCATGGCCAGTTTAATTAAATCTGCAGCAGTCCCTTGAATACGTGCATTAGTCGCTGCACGTTTACCAAATTCACGAATCATATAATTTCGATCATTGATTTCAGGAATTTCTCTGCGTCTTCCACACAGCGTCTTCACATAACCTTTTTCACGACATTCTTCGATAGTTGACTCTGTATAAGTTAAAATCTTAGGATAACTTTCAAAATAGCGATCAATGAACTGCTGAGCTTCTTTTCTTGTCACATCAATCTGCTGTGCAAGACCAAAATCTGAAATGCCATAGACAATTCCAAAATTGACAGCTTTTGCCTGACGGCGCATCAGAGAAGTCACTTCATTTTCGCTGACTTTAAACAAATCCATTGCTGTTTTTGTATGAATATCCAACCCTTGCACAAAAGCTTCAATCAACCCTTCTTCTTCTGCAATATGAGCCAGAACACGAAGTTCCACTTGAGAATAGTCACAAGCCATCAGCACATGATTTTCACTTGGTACAAACGCTTTGCGAATCAGACGAGACTGTTCATCACGCACACTGATGTTCTGCAGATTTGGATGAGTAGAAGACAAACGGCCAGTCTGAGTGACACATTGATTGAATTCGGTATGAATTCGTCCATCTTCATGAATATATTTTTTTAACCCTTCTGCATACGTGCTGTATTGCTTGGCTACTTTTCGATAAACCATCAAATCATCAATGATTGGATGTTTACCCTGCAGTTTTTCCAGCACTTCCACAGAAGTCGAACGCTTCTTATTCGCTGGAAGTCCAAGTTTATCAAAAAGTACAGCAGCCAACTGCTTTGGAGAATTTAAATTGAATGGCTCATCCACATAATTCATAATGCGTTCACTGACTTCATTCATCATTGACAAAGTCATCTCTGCAATCTCATTCAGTGTTTTCTGATCAATGGATATTCCTGCCTTTTCCATTTCATAAAGAATAGGAATCAAAGGCATTTCGATTTCCTTATACAGCTTCTCAAGTTCCATTTCTTTGAGACGATTCTCGGTCAATCGATAAGCCTCATGTAGAACAGAAGCCATTTTCATCGCTTTTTCAGCCACTGAATTACTAGAAACAGAAGGAAGATTCAGTTTTTCAATCATCTGATCAAAACTTTGAATGGATGCATCGCACAAAAAGGAGGCAATCATCAAATCAGATGAAAAATGATTAATTTCAAGCTGAACTTCATCAGCCCAATGCATGAGTCTTTTACAGTCAAAGCCAATTTTTAAATCAGATTTCTTCAAATATTCAAGAAGTCTTTTATCACTTTTGACGTCTTCCAAACTCATGTACACTGCTTCATTGCCTGAAGCTAGTGCAAGCCCCTGAACACTCTCTAAAAGGTTGAGTGTTTCATCCACAAACACAATCGAAGTGATCGAATTCAAAAAGTGCTCAGGACATTGACTTGCCTGTTTCATCGAAACTTCAAATGAAGATGATTTTTTCTCCGGTTCTTCCACTTCGATTTTTTTAGCAAGAGAATTCATTTCATATTTAAGATAGAAATTCTTTAATCCATTTAAATCAGGGGCATATTCCATCTCCTTGACATCAAAAGGAATCTCAGCCTGCTTATGAATCGTTGCCAGCTTTTTGGACAAAAGCGCCTGATCTGCATATGTTAAAATCGTGTCATGAAGCTTTCCCTTGATTTCATCTGCATGATGAATCACGCCTTCAACAGTTTCAAACTGCTTCAGAAGTTTAATTGCAGTCTTTTCTCCCACTGAAGGAATACCAGGAATGTTATCTGATGCATCTCCCATCAAACCTTTTAAATCAATGATCTGCGATGGTGAAATCTGATATTTTTCAAACAAGGCCGCTTCATCTATCTTTTCAAGTTCACTGATTCCTTTTTTCATCAGCCAGACGCTGGTTGTTGGATCAATAATTTGAAGCAGATCTCGATCACTGGAAAGAATCGCCACTTCGCATTCAGGATGGCTAGACGCAATCGTACCGATGATATCATCTGCCTCAATCCCTTCTTTTTCATAGCGTTTAATGTTCCAGCTGTCCAGAAATTCACGCACAACGGAAAACTGAGCCACCAAGTCTTCAGGAGTCTCTTTTCTTCCACCCTTGTATTCAGGAAAAAGTTCATGGCGAAAATTCTTTTTTGCACTATCAAAAGCGACACACAAATAATCTGGCTGAATCAATTCAATAGCTTTGTGAAGCATATTTGAAAAACCAAAAACCGCACCCGTAGGGATGCCATTGGAAGTACTCATTGGTCTACCATACGCTGTCGCATAATAAGCTCGAAACAGCATGCTGTTGCCGTCTACAAGAAGCATTTTTTTCATCATAGGTCTCCTATTCGTAAACAGACCGTATGTACGGTCTGTCAATTCTCTTCAAGAAGTATTTCATCATCCAGATAATCATCCAGATTGCTGTTTGCACTGGCCATCACTTCTAACTGAGCCAGATTTTCATACATAATGGACAAATAATCCATGTTTTCAGACTGCTGAGTGACGCTTAAAGAAGACAGATTGCTCAGTTCTACTGTTTTCAATTCAAGCTCATCCACCAGCTCATCATACAAAGCCTTCATATCCTCTGTCATATTAGGTTCATTCACAATGTATTTTACCCCGTCTTCACGAATTCTTTGCTTAATGGCTTCCAGCTGCTGATCATTTGGAAGAACTCCATATTTTGACAGAATCACAGGATAGACCTGAATGCCATAAGTTCTCTGCCAGTTTCCAAAACTCGCAGTCATAGAAACAAATTTAATGCTTTTGTTTTCCTCTTTCAAACGGTTAGAGAGTGAAATGTACTGTGCGTCCAAAAGAATCAGACTGCTTTCAAGCTCTTCAAAGTTTTCTTCATAATATGCTGCATCTTCAGGATATTTCTGCTGCAGCCAGTTCTTGATTTCTCTAGCCATGGAAACCATAGAAATTGGATCAGTCCACAAATACAAATCCTTTTCATTAACATCAATCGTTTTGAACACGTCTTCTTTGTAATAGGCAGAAGTAGTGTACACATACTCACCGTCAACAATACCGCGTGTATAGCGTTTAAATTCATAGATGGAATTTTTTAAAGACAAGTCCAGTGTTTCCAGATTATAAGATCGAATTTCATTAGAATACAATGAAATATAAGGTTCCAAAGCACCAATGTGCAGAAACAGACTGGCATCTTCAAGAATCATCTGATAGTCGCTGGCAATGTTAGCACGCTGTACAATCGTATCCGTCTGAATGGACTGAGTCGTAATTGTATCGCCTGCAATTTCTTCAAGAATGTATCCGACAGGATACACAGTATAAACAATCTTTTTTGTTGCCAGAGAACATCCTGACAAAAGACTCAATGACATCAAAACACTGAGAATCAAACATGTGATTTTCTTCATCATTATTCCCTCGCTTCCAGCTTAGATTATATCATACATTTTAATAAAAATGATTTGCTTTCCCTCAAGTTTCAGATTTTTTTATCTAGAACTTTTTCAAGTTTTTGCTGTGAATCGACTGAAACTCTTTTTAAGCTGATAATTCATCCATTGATCGCGAAGATGAAACAAATGAAACACATTGATTCCACACAATAAAACAGCACAAAGTACAAACACAAGATTTTGAGCAGGATTAAACCTAATAAACAAAAACAACGCGATAAAAGAAACCAGCTGCATAAAAATAGCACTTGAATAAAAAGACAGCTTCACTTGCAGAAATGTCAAAAATAAATGATATCCATCAAGCGGATAAATTGGCAAAAGATTAAAGATAAAATAATTTAGGTTCAATTGTGTCAAATAATTTCTCATAACCAAAGAAAGTATATCCAACTTCCAAAAAAGAACAATCAATATCTGCACAAAAAGATGAACACTAGGACCCGAGAAATAAACAAAAGCTTTTTTTAAATTAGATAAATTATCTATTCCTTCAAGATGTGCACAAAGTCCAAAAGGATACACCTTGACACACAAAACATCACATCCAAAAAACCACCCTGATAATGCATGAGCAGCTTCGTGAAAAAACATCAGTCCATAACAGAAAAAGACCCATCCTGTGGCCTTCAGCAAAGCTAGAAAAAACCAAACAATCAAGGTCCAAACTGATATATCAAGAGTGAAAGGCAAGTGCTTCTTCATAGCTGATCGACTCTCCCTGATAAGAGAAATCCAGATAGACTTCAGCTTCTGCTCGTCCAATCAGAACCCCCTTTTGAACACGGTCATCTTCTTGGCAGTACACCTCATTTAAAAGTCCATATGTCGCAATCAGTCCATTGTCCTGACGAATCATGACCAACTGTCCAGAATCCTGTGTGCCGCAGAAAATCACAATCCCATCCTCAATCGAAACAACTTCATGCTGATCAGGTTCATAATATTGATCTTTGATGTGCTGATAGGAGTTTGAAGAAACACTCACAGTTTTCTCATTCATCCATTTTTCAAGGAAAATCCATTGTTTCAACTGTGTCAGGTTCAGCGTTTCGCTTAGCTCCATCACTTTTTCTTTGATTGGCTCAAAGCCATTTGCCTCATATATCTTTTCACTTAAAACCACTGCAGTGCAGCACAAAATCAGCATCACAAGTGAAAACAAAGAACTTACAATTTTGGATCCCATTGTTTTTTCTTCTTTTTTCAATTGCGAAACTCGCCTGTAAATATCCTTTCGTCGATTCATTGTACTTCCTCCACTACATTCTATGATTTTTTATGTTAATCATGCTGAAGAAGTCGAATCCAGCTTCTTTTTTCATATTTTGGAATCTGTGCATCTTTTCCAAGAAGTCTTTGCGCAATGGTTTGAAAACAGCGCTGTGTAAGCTGTGAACAAGCAACAGACAAATGTCCATAATTCATCGCTCGAATGCACATCGAATCTTCATAAATGACCCCGATCAAGGGCAGACTTAAATAATCTTTAGCTTCTTTGATCGAACACTGTATTTTATTCTTGATGAATGCTGGATTGACACGATTGATAATCAGCTGTATATCACTGAAACCCTGACGAAGCAGCAACCCTGTTACTCGATCTGCATCCATCAGTGAAGTGATGTCCAGCTGCACCACTAAAAAGGCTGTATCTGCACAGCACATTGCATATTGAAATCCACGTTCAATCCCAGCGGGACAATCTAGCAAGACGACATCAAACATTGCTTTGCATTTTTCAATGATTTTCTGACAGTCATACAGACGAACTTTATCCAGATTGATATTTCTGCATCCTGAAAGCAGATAAAGATTCGGCATTCGCTTGTCCTGGACAAGCGCTTCTTCCAATGTACAGCGATTTGAAATCACATCTTTCATATCATACATCAAACGATTCTCTAAACCTAAAACGACATCCAGATTTCTCAAACCAAGATCCAGATCTACACACAGTACTCTTTGATTCTCCTTTGCCAGCTCTAATGCCAGCGAAGCAGTGACTGTCGATTTCCCTACACCACCTTTGCCGCTTGTTATCATGATTACCTTTCCCATATTCATTTCTCCTTCTGATAGAGAAAGTATATAAATGATGATGGAAGAATGTTGTCGAATCTTGAAAAAAACTCATATTTCCTGTTTTTATGACGTTTTCCATCAAGAGAGGATCCCATGTTCACGAAAACTGAAATAATCTGTATCACTGACAATCAAATGATCCACGACAGGTATTTTCATCATCTTCCCTGCATTGCACAGATTTTCAGTCATCATCAAATCTGCAGCACTTGGTTCAAGATACCCAGATGGATGATTATGTACAACAAGCAGTTTACTGCAACAGACATCGATAGCTTCTTTAAACACTTCGCGAGGATGAACTACGGACATGTCTACTGTCCCTGTAAATAAAACCTTGTAGCTGATAACCTCATTGCGAGGATTGAGGAAAACCGCCATAAAATGTTCCTGCTGAAGCGAACCAAGCTCGAGCATACACCATTGAATCAAGGCTTCAGGATTCTCGACTACATCTTTTTCCATGATGTTTTCACAAGCTATTCTGCAAGACAGTTCAAACCAGGCAAGAAGTTCCAGTGCCTTGACTTCTTTGATTCCACGTATTGCAGTCAAATCCTTCATCTTCATTCTGCTTAACGACAATAGCCCATTTTTTAAAAGATCATCTGCAATGTCCAGTGCTGAGCACCCTGAAGTCCCATGGCGAATCAACAAGGCAAGAAGTTCTCGGTTGGATAGTCTTTCTATTCCATATCGAAGTGCTTTTTCTCTTGGACGTTCACTGACAGGCATTTTTTTCATCATTTTGCGATCAGTCCTTCCATCAGTTCTTCCAATTTCTTTTCATCATAGAGCTGCTGCTGGATATCATCCATCGCTGCCTTCTTTTTAATTACTTCAATCCCTTCTGAAACAAGTTTTTCCATGATGTCATCTACCCTGCTTTCCTCTGTTTCAGGTTCGACAAGCACATAAGTCAGCTCATTCACATCAATGCAATAAACATCTAATCCCTGACTCTGAATCTTTTCTCTCAATACAAGATAAGAAGACTCTTCCTTAAACACCCCAGCCTGAAGCCAGATTAGTTCTTTCTTTTCTGAATTCTCATCAGAAACAAGCAAAACACTCTTTGAAGAAGTCTCAGAATCTAGTGAAAACAACAGGATAAACCCTCCTGCATAAATCAGGCTAATCAGCAAAGTGCTCCCTAACAGCATCGTTCTTTTTTTCATGCTTCACGCTCCCTTTTCTAATGTATTCCATATCTCATTATTGTATGAAACACAAAAAAACCTCAGCGCACGAAAAAAAGAACATGCGAATTTCACATGTTCCTTGATTTTGTTATTCTACGCCAAGCACAAAGCTGTAAACAGGCTGATCACCTTGGTGAAGGTCAACTTCTGCATCGTAGTTTTCTTCAATGTAGGCAACCAGTGCATCAATTTCTTCAGATGTAGCATCTTCTCCAGCAACAACAGTTACAATTTCAGCATCTTCATCCATCATCTGATCAACAAGTGCCTTCACTGCTGCCATCTTATTTGGAACAGCTACGATAATGCTCTTTTCGAACATTCCCATATAATCGCCTTCTTTGATTTCAAGACCTTCATAAGTTGTGTCCTTGATCGCATAAGTGACCTGACCAGTCTTGACATGCTTGATCGCTTCTGTCATTTCTTCAATGTTATCGTCTACTGATGCTTCAGGATTGAACATCAGGCAAGCACTCAGCCCCTGTGGAATTGATTTTGATGGAAGTACATGAATGTCTCTTTCATCAAGCACAACTGCAGCCTGCTGAGCAGCCAGAATAATGTTTGAATTGTTTGGCAGAACAAAGATGTGTTTTGCATTGAGCTTGTTGATTGCCGCTACAAAATCTTCAGTAGATGGATTCATTGTCTGTCCTCCAGAGATGACAACATCACAGCGATATTCCTTGAACAGATTTGTGAGACCTTCCCCTGCTGCAACCGCAATCAAAGCATATTCCTTTTCAGGCTCTTTCTTTTCTGGTGCAGCTGCTTCAGCCTGAAGCGTACTGTGCTGTTCCTGCATGTTTTCAATCTTCAGCTTGATGAATTCTCCATAGCGCTGAGCAAGATTGAGTGCTTCTCCAGGTGTCAAAGTATGCACATGCACCTTAACCAGTTCTTCATCCTGAACCACAACAATGGACTCACCAATCTGAGAAAGCTTTCTTTTCAGCTTATCTTCAGTAAATGAGTTCATGCCGCGTTCAGAAAGACGCAGAATGAATTCTGTACAGTAGCCGAATTCATCATTTTCGACATCCATAGCAGCCTGAGAAGCAGAAGCATCCACATCCTTCGCTTCAATCACATTGCCTAGCAGTGCAGAATGCATCCCTTCCAGAATCACAAGAAGACCAGCTCCGCCTGAATCAACAACACCAACTTCTTTCAGCACAGGAAGAAGATCAGGAGTTGTGTTCAATGACTCTTTTGCGTATTCAATGAATGTCGCAAACCAGTCTTCAACTTCCATTTCTTCTGGCTGAACCAGATGTTCTGCATAATAGCTCGCTTCACGAATAACTGTCAGAATAGTACCTTCAACTGGTTTCATGACAGCTTTATAAGCTACTTCAGAACCCTTTGCAAATGCAGCTGCAAAATCAGCAGCATTCAATGTCTGTTTTGAACCAATGGACTGATAAACACCACGGAAAATCTGGGAAGTAATTACCCCTGAGTTACCTCTGGCCCCCATCAGAAGACCTTTTGATAATGCTTTTGCAATCACAGGAATGTCTTCTGATCCTGTTGAAAGCGCATCCTTGACACCGGAAGTAAATGTCATGGACATATTTGTACCTGTGTCTCCATCAGGTACTGGGAAAACGTTCAGTGCGTCGATTTCTGCATGATGATTGCTCAGATTGGCAGCACCGCTCTGAAGCATCTGCTTAAAAAGCTGACCATTTACAGTTTTCATGATTTCACCAGTTAGTCAACGACTTTTACACCCTGAACATAGACATTCACCAGAACATCATCCAGTTCCAATGTCTTTTCCAGAACATATTTTACTTTCTTCTGCACTTCCATTACGACTTCAGAAATTTTCACTCCGAAGCTGATGATAATATATAGATCCAGTTCAAGGCCGTTTTCACCTTTGCGTACAACGACCCCTTTCGCATAGTTTTCTTTCTTAAGCAGTTCGGCAATGCCGTCCTTGAAAACCTTTTGTGATGCCATTCCGACAACACCATAGCACTCACTGACAACGCCGCCAGTCAGCGTAGCGATAGCTTCCTGGGAGATATTGATATTTCCTAAACCTGTTACTCTCTCAATAGCCATAGATTTTCCTCCTTCTTCGCTTCTATCATTATATAGAAACACTTTTCTTTTTTCAAACTATTTCCTAATTGTGAAAGCTTTTTCACTCAAAAAACCTTTATTCTTCGGCTTTTTCATCACTTTCGGCATCTTCTGCCTCCTGCAGCGCCAAAGCTTCCGCTTCTTCAGGACACAGTGATTTGTAGACATTGCCGGAATTTTCATCTGCATACAGACAGACATTCTTTTCAGTCAATGCGGAAGCAACACCATTGTACTGATTGATGACATCTGCACTATAGAAGCTCGCAAAAAATCTGTTGCCATCTTTCATGATAAATTCCAAGCCATTTGCATCATATGTATATTCATAACGATGGATTTCAGAAATGGATGCAATTCTTTTCTGAGGAACATTCTCAAATGCTTTTGCAAAATCACTCATGTCTTCATTAAATCCAACAATAAGAGGAACCTGAGCATAAAGAGAAGCATATTCGTTGTTCAGCTCCATCAGTGTTCCATCCGCAAAGATCAGTTCAGGGTATTTCTTGTACCGATAACCAAGAATCACTTTTTCTTTTACCTCAATCGAAACAGAACCATCTTTTCTGACATTGACTTCTGCACTCTCAATCAAAGGATTTGATGCCAAACGATCTTCCGCAACAGAATCAAAGACAAAAAGATAACGAGAATCTTCATTGATACCGGAAAGTTCAAGAATCTTTTCTTCTGAAAGAAAGTAATTCCCAGCGATTTCAATGCCATTGACTTTGGATGCGCTGCTCAAGATAAAACCTGCAGAGATCAGAACAAATCCTGTTATTACCCCAAGGACGAAAACTTTGACTTTGTTTGACAGAAAGCGACCGCGAAGCACAACAAAACGGTGTTGCGCAAACACCTCATCCACTGTGCTATGACTTTTTTTACCCTTTACTTTGTCTGCCAATTGAATTTCTCCACTTCCATTTTCAGTTCAACATCAAACTGATTTTTAACTTTCTCTTGAATGTCACTTACCAGCTTTAGAAAGTCATTCGCTGATGCATTGCCTTTGTTGACAATAAAATTGACATGTTTTTCTGAAACACATGCTCCGCCGATACGCTTTCCACGATAGCCGATTTCTTCAATATACTGCCACGCAGGACGTGTTTCTGGATTACGGAAAACACTTCCAGCACTAGGCAGTTCAAGCGGCTGCGAACTCATCCTTCGAGCTCTTCTTTGATCCATCAGTTCGCGAATTTCTTCTTCTTTTCCAGGATGCAGCTTCATTTTTACAGCCAGTACAATCCAGTCTTTATGCGTGTGAAAAATACTCGTGCGATAACCAAATGCACACTCTTTCACATCCATCCAGTCAAGCTGCCCATCATGAAAAACAAACACTTCCTGAATCACATCTGCCATATTGCTTTTGTATGCACCAGCATTCATGAATGTGACTCCACCCACGGTGCCAGGAATTCCACTTGCGAATTCCAAACCGCTCAGTGAATTTTTCATTGCCTCATAGGCAAGGGCAATAATGGAGCATCCTGCTTCGGCATAACAAAACTCATGATCAAAATAATGATCGGTAAAAGTGCGATCCAAACGAATCACAACACCATTATAATCATCATCTGAACAAAGCAGATTGGACCCTTTCCCAATGATTTTATAGGAAGCATTGGCCTCTTTGATTTCACGAATCACTTGAGTCAATGCAAGTATATTTTTAGGGTAAACTACAATTCGTGCATTTCCCCCAATACGCAGTGTCGTCATCGTGCGGAAAGACACGTTTTCCTGCACTTCACCATACTGCAGCAGTTCTTTTACTAATTTTTCCATGAACACCCCACCAGTTCCTCTAACCAGCTAATGATCTCATCACTGGCATTTGGAAACCCAAGTTTTTTCGTATTAAGAGCCATAGTTTCTCTTAACACTGCATTCTTCATGCAGGCATCAATTTTATCTGCAATTCCTTCAGCTGTCAAATCTTTTTCTTCAATCATAATGGAAGCATTGATTCTTTCCAGTGCCTGAGCATTTTTGACCTGATGATTGTTAGGTACATAAGGGCTTGGAATCATGATGGAAGGCATCCCCATCGCTGTGATTTCAGCTGCAGTTGTTGCACCGCCGCGCACAACGCACAGTTGTGCCTGCCGCATCACTTCTGCTCCTTTTATATAAGAAAGCACATGAATGTTATCTACAGAAGGACATTCTTTGACAAATTCATCATAGTTGTTTTTTCCAGTGACATACACCACTTCATAGTCTTTCCCGCGCAGCTTCTTTAATGCATCCTTCATTACCTGATTGACACTTTGAGATCCAAGTGACCCCATGACAATCACAGCTAGGTCCTTTGCAGGATTGACACCTATTTCTTTCAAAACACTGCTGTCCCTTTGCACTTTTGCTGCTACACTGGCACGAGGATTGCCAAGAATCCGTGTTTTTTCCTGCGGAAATTCCTGCAGATTTTCTGAGTAGCATCCCACAATCGCATCTGCAAATCGTGCAAGAAAACGGTTTGCCTTTCCTGCATAGGAATTTTGTTCATGAAGCATGATCTTCACTTTCATTCTTGCAGCTGCAAGAACAACAGGCACACTGAGATAATTGCCAAA
>JAFQKG010000006.1 GCA_017397025.1 Erysipelotrichaceae bacterium
GCATTAATGTGCCGTTACCCTGGGACTCCGGCATGGGGTAGCCCTCCATCGCGGCACGTGTAAATTTCTCTGGATTGGCATAAGAGAGTGAAATATAGTTTTTAGCATGGGAAAGAACACTGTTTTCAACACTCAAATAGCGTTTGGCATTGCCCTCCACATCACTGTCAAAAGCAGAATGACCAAACAGATTGTTTCTGCGATAAGCCAAAGAACTTCGTCCAGATGCACTTTCATTCATTGAAAGTGCGAGCATCAGCAAAGCATTTGAACCAAACTCTGCCTGAGCATAGACAAAACTGTCAAGTGCACCAGCAAGCTGAGAACGAGTCAAAACATCATTGATAGAATCACTGTTCTGATCATCGTATCGATTCAAAGAAGATGTCATACAAAGACTTTCAAAATAATCATTCAGCTCAGAAGCATCATATTGAGACATGCTTCGATGAGGCAAATACATAAAATAATTGTAATAAGGATTTCCAGCATTGACTGCATGATTACTCTTTTCATTTTTCATATCTATAGACAACAGTGAAAAATCATGATAAAAGTAATGACCGTCATAACTCAAATAGTTCGTTCCTTCTTTTAGCTCAACAGGTGCAGAGCCCAAATCAACCAGTGAACCATATTCATTCGATTTCCAGCGTGTTTTGATCTGATGAAATAAACGATCATCAGAAACAAAATAGCTTGACAGCATCAAATCCTCACTGTATGGAACAAGCGTAACATCATCACGATGCACCCACATTCTAGCACCAGACATCAGCATCAAAATCCATTTTCCTGTTGAATTGGTTCTTAAATAAAGTCCATCATTCCCATAACAGCCATTCACATAACCGTTTTCATCCGTTTTTTCATAAATCGTATCAATGTTGACAGTGCAATTGTCATGATTTAACACAACAATCCCGCTATCCAATGCAATCAGCTTTCCACGATAAAAGATTCCAGCATCTTCATTTGATGAAAGTGCAGCACTAGCCTGTTCATAAGTATCATAAGACGCAATGAAAGATTCATCAAACAGATGAATAAGGTGGTACTGTTCAGATTCTGCTTCAGCAGAAACTAAACAATTCATCACAAGCATACAGACAAGCCATAGTTTTTTCATAAGATTAGTATATCACTGAACATAAAAGTACAAAAGAAATATGGTGCAGCAAGCTGCACCATATTCAGTTTATTTAAAGCGTTCCTTCTTGGAATAAGTTGTGTGAAGCAGTTCATGTGCCTTGTGAGAACCAGGTTTTTCAAAATAGTTCTTGTAAAGCTGCTGAATCTGTTCATTTTCATGAGATTTTCTGACTGGCATCAGTTCATCTTCTTCATAAAGAGCCTTAGCACGTTCTTTCTTCCAGTCAATAGCCTTAAAGCCATTGCGAATCGAAGCGGAAATAATCGACTGGCCTCCGCCATTGATGCATCCTCCAGGACATCCCATGATTTCAATGAAATGATATGGTGATGTACCATTGCGGATTTCATCAAGCAAAGGTTTTGCCATGGACATGCTTGAAGCAACAGCCACACGCACTTCCATGCCTGCAATGTTCAATGCAGCAGTCTTAACGCCAGCCATACCGCGTACTGCTTCATAATCCACATTTTCAAAGCTCTTTCCTTCAAGAACCTCAGCAACAGTTCTAAGTGCTGCTTCCATCACACCGCCTGTTGCGCCAAAGATAACACCAGCTCCTGAATATTCACCAAACATATCCTGATCAAATTCTGAATCAGGCAGTTCAGTAAAGTCAATGCCATACATTTTGATCATACGGCCAAGTTCACGTGTTGTAATAACAGTATCAACATCTTTGATACCATCTTTCTTCATTTCAGGGCGTTCAATTTCAGCCTTCTTTGCAGTACATGGCATGACAGAAACAACATAGATGTCACGTGGATCAATCCCCTTCGCTTCAGCATAATAGCTCTTAAGCACAGCACCAAACATCATATGAGGTGATTTGCAGGAACTCAAATGAGAAAGCAGATCAGGATATTCGAATTCAATGTAGCGAATCCATCCAGGTGAACATGATGTAATCATTGGAAGCGTTCCATTTTCCTTCACACGTTCAATAAATTCAGTACCTTCTTCCATGATGGTCAAATCGGCTGCATAGTTGGTGTCATAGACACGATTGAAGCCCATTTTCTTTAAAGCAGAAACCATCTTGCCAGTGACACGCGTACCAATTGGCATGCCGAATTCTTCACCCAATGAAGCACGAACTGCTGGAGCAGTCTGAACAATGACATGTTTATTTGGATCGTTCAGTGCCTGAATCACATCATGAATGTTTTCTTTTTCAACAAGTGCACCAACAGGACATACATTGACACACTGTCCGCACTGCATGCAGTTGACATCCGCAAAGCTCTTGTCAAAAACTGGACCAACCTTAGTCTGGAATCCTCGGTTCTGGAAGCCCAGTACCCCTAGTCCCTGTACTTTTGTACATGTGGAGACACAGCGTCCGCAAAGAACACATTTTGAAGTATCACGAACAATACCCGGAGCAACATCATCAAATGTTGGAGGTGTCACTTCACCTGAATAACGGACATCACGGATACCAAGGTCCTGAGAAAGCTGCTGCAGTTCACAAGTCTGATTGCGCACACAGCTTAAGCAGTTTTTTGAATGGTTGGAAAGAATCAGTTCAACTGTATTCTTTCGTGCTTCAACAGCACGATTTGAATGAGTAAATACTTCCATGCCTTCAGAAACAGGATAAACACAGGCAGCAGCCAATGAACGAGCTCCTTTGACTTCAACGGTACAAACACGGCATGCACCTGTTTCATTGCAGTCTTTCAAAAAGCACAGTGTAGGAATTTTAATACCTGCCTTTTTAGCAGCATCAAGGATTGTAGCACCTTTTTCAACCACTACAGGCATTCCATTGATTTTCAGAGTTACTTTTTCCATTCTTTGTCCCTCTACTTTCTAACCACTGCACCGAAGCGGCAGCTTGTCATACAAGCACCACACTTGATGCACTTTTCAGGATCAATGACATATGGAGTCTTGCCTGGTGTACCAGAAATTGCACCCACTGGACAGTTGCGTGAACACAGTGAACACTTGCGGCACTTTTCAGCGTCAATGGTGTAATTCAAAAGCTTCTTGCAGACACCTGCAGGACAGCGATGATCTCTTGCATGAGCAATGTATTCATCTTTGAAAAGTTTCATTGTGGATAAAACTGGGTTTGGTGCTGTCTGACCAAGTCCGCACAATGCAGTATCCTTGATCTTATAAGCCAGTTCTTCCAGTTCATTCAATGTATCCATGGTTCCTCTGCCTTCGCAAAGATCAGTTAAAAGTTCCAGCATTCTCTTTGTACCGACACGGCAAGGCGTACATTTGCCACAGCTTTCATCAACTATAAAGTCCATATCTAAACGTGCAACGTCGACCATGCAGTTGTCTTCATCCAATACAATCATTCCTCCTGATCCCATCATAGAACCAAGAGCGACTAGGTTGTCGAAATCA
>JAFQKG010000007.1 GCA_017397025.1 Erysipelotrichaceae bacterium
CTCATGAGAAGGTTTTTAGTGGATTTAGTGCTGATCTTGATTTTTGTGCTGCTTGGAAGAGAACTGGTGAAACAATCAGAACAGGGTACAATTGAAGATAAAATAGAAGCATTTAATCAGAAAATTGAGCGTAATGAACCTTTGGACCATCCTTCATTGCTTCATCTAAATCAGACAGAAGAAAACATTGCTGGTCAGCTTGGAAATACTCTTTCACATATCATTTATGAAACTGCTTATGGAACGATGGAAATGATTGCAATGATCTTTGATGAAAAGTGATAGGAAATATGATAGAATGACTCAAGTACGGAGGTGCTTGAATGATTAAAACAGTATTTATGGGAACACCTGAATTTGCCTGCAGTATTTTGTCCACACTTATTGAAATGGACAATGTTGAGGTAATTGGGGTTGTTTCTCAGCCAGATAAAAAAGTAGGAAGAAAACAGGTTCTTCAGATGACACCGGTTAAGCAGCTGGCCTTGAAGCATGGTTTAGAAGTGTTTCAGCCAGAAAGCATCAAGACGGATTATCAGACTCTATTAAACTGGAATCCTGATTTGGTGGTCACTTGTGCATATGGACAAATGATTCCAAAGGCTGTTCTTGAAGCGTTTCGATATGGCTGTATCAACGTGCATGCTTCGCTGCTTCCAAAATATCGCGGAGGTTCTCCAATTCATACTTCAATTCTTCAAGGTGAAACAGAAACTGGTGTGACTATTATGCGCATGGTGCTGAAAATGGATGCAGGTGAAATGTATCATGTGCGCAAAGTGACCATTGACCCAGAGGATACCACTGAAACTCTTCATGATAAACTCATGATTTGCGGATCATTAGCACTAAAAGAGTCTTTACAGGGGATTTGTGATGGCAGTATCAAAGGAATACCTCAGGATGAATCACAGGTGACCTATGCATGGAACATCACAAAAGAACAGGAATTGATTGGTTTTGATGAAGATTATGAAACGACTGTAAATCACATTCGCGGATTGATTTCATGGCCTGTTGGCTATAGCTATCTGGAAGGGAAAAAAGTCAAGCTGCATGGTGTTGCACGCACTGATCGAACTTCTTGCCTTGAAGATGGCACCATTCTTGGACTTTCTAAAGAGGGATTAGATGTTGCGCTAAAAGGAAAAGTTCTGGCTATCACGTCTCTTCAAATAGAAGGAAAAGGAAAAGTGACAGCTAAGGAATTTATGAATGGAGCAGGCCGCAACATGATAGGAAAGAGATTTTCAGGTGAGAAAAAATGAACATCATTGTCAAGAGAATACCTTTTCAAGAACTGAAACAAAGAGCGCTGGATGTCCATAACGAGTATTATGAAAGCCGCGCAGAAAAGGCAGGGAATTTTCATTTGGAACTGAAAATGGAAGATGTTCCTGAAGATATCCTTGATGAATGGATGATTGCACTGATACAGGATGAAATGATCATTGTTGATGGTGCAGAATGCATCAATGATGAAGTGAAGGTTGAAGTTTTAAAGGAAATCAGGAATGTTTATCCTGAATTAAATGCTGAAATCAATCGTCATATTTCTGTCTTTGAATCAAGAAAAATGAAATGAGGAGCGATGAAAAATCGCTCTTTTCACTTGCTGGGAAGTCTGATATAATGATAATCGCAAATTTATGTGTTTTAGAGAGGAGAGTGTGCCCATGGATCAGAAAAAAGTAAGAAATTTTTCGATTATTGCACACATTGACCATGGCAAAAGTACACTCGCTGACCGCATTCTGGAACTAACCAGAACAGTGGAGCAGCGAGAAATGGTCGATCAGATTCTGGACTCACTGGATCTGGAAAGAGAAAGAGGCATCACGATCAAACTGAATGCAGTTTCTCTCAACTATACTGCCAAAGATGGTGAAACCTATACGTTTCATTTGATTGATACCCCAGGGCATGTTGACTTCAGTTATGAAGTGTCGCGTTCACTGGCTGCCTGCGAAGGAGCCGTACTGGTGGTTGATGCCGCTCAGGGGATAGAAGCCCAGACATTGGCGAATGTTTACCTTGCGCTGGACAACAATCTGGAAATCATACCAGTCATCAATAAGATTGATTTGCCAAGTGCTGATCCAGACCGTGTGAAACATGAAATTGAAAATGTTATTGGACTAGATTGTTCAGAAGCTCCGCTAATCAGTGCAAAAAGCGGTTTGAATGTGGAAGATGTTTTGGAAGCAGTGGTTCAGTTTGTACCTGCTCCGTCCGGCAATCCAAATGGACCGCTGCAGGCTCTTGTGTTTGATAGTTTCTATGACAGCTATCGCGGCGTTGTTGCATTTGTTCGAGTCAAGGAAGGAACACTTAAAGTCAAAGATAAGATACGTTTCATGGCATCAGGAGCAGAATATGAAATCGTAGAATGCGGTGTACGTACGCCAAAAGAGGTAAAAAAAGATCGCTTGGAAGCAGGTGAAGTAGGATGGTTCTGTGCTTCCATCAAATCCATTAAGGATGTTCGTGTTGGGGATACTGTGACATCTGTAGAAAAGCCATGCACTGAAGCACTTCCAGGGTATCGTACAATGAATCCAATGGTGTACTGTGGTCTATACCCAACAGACAATGCCCGTTACAATGATTTAAGAGATGCGCTTGAAAAACTTCAGCTGAATGATGCAGCATTGAAATTCGAAGCAGAAACATCTCAGGCTTTAGGTTTCGGATTTAGATGCGGTTTTCTTGGACTACTTCACATGGATGTCATTCAGGAGAGACTGGAAAGAGAATACAATCTGAATTTGATTGCGACAGCACCAAGTGTTATTTATCACTGTTATCTGACTGATGGCAGCATGATTGCAATTGACAACCCTGCACATTTGCCTGAGGTACAGCGTATTGAGCGTTTGGAAGAACCGGTGGTCAAAGCATCTATCATGGTTCCACCTGAATATGTGGGAGCTGTTATGGAGCTTTCTCAAAGCAAGCGAGGCACTTATCTCGATATGCAGTACATTGATGATTCCAGAAACATGCTGATTTATGAAATTCCATTGTCTGAAATCGTTTATGAATACTTTGATAAACTGAAGTCTGTAACCAAGGGATATGCGTCACTGGATTATGAGCTGGCAGGTTATCGTGAAAGCAAGCTGCAGAAGATGGATATTCTGCTGAACGGTGAAGTTGTGGATGCGCTCAGCATTATTGTGCATCGTGATTTCGCCTACAAGCGCGGCAGTGCGATTACTATTAAACTGAAAGAGCTGATTCCTCAGCAGCAGTTTGAAATTCCAGTTCAGGCTGCAGTCAATGGGAAAGTGATTGCCCGTACCAATATCAAGAGTTTAAGAAAGAATGTCCTTGCCAAGTGTTATGGCGGAGACATCACTCGTAAAAAGAAACTGCTTGAAAAGCAGAAAGAAGGAAAAAAACGCATGAAGGCGGTTGGATCAGTTGAAATTCCACAGGAAGCATTTATGGCTGTCCTTTCCATGGATGATGAATAAGGGAGAGAAGATTCTCTCCTTTTCTATTGACAGAGATGAGTTAACTGTATATATTGTATATATACAATATGGAGGTAGCTATGAACATTTCTTATTCTCATGAAGATAAAGATCCAATCTATCTTCAGATTGTCAAGCAGATGAAGATTCAAATGATGAATGGAACACTGCGCTCTGGAGATGCACTTCCTTCAATGCGGGCATTGGCTAGTGATTTAAGAGTGAGTGTCATCACCACTAAACGAGCTTATGAAGAACTTGAAAAAGAAGGGTTCATTGTCTCAATCGTTGGAAAGGGATGTTTTGTGTCAGACAAACCTGTGACGTTCATTGAGCAGGAGCAAAGAAGACAATTCAATCAATCTTTGGATCAGCTTGTTTTGTGTGCCAAAGCACTTCATATGAGTCATGATGATCTCATTTGTGAGTTAAAGAAACGAGGTTTATAATATGCTGAAATTAAGTCATGTAAGCAAACATTATTCTGATTTTTCTTTAAATGATGTTTCTTTTGAAGTTCCAGAAGGAATGATCATGGGATTGATTGGAGAAAATGGTGCAGGGAAAACAACTTGTCTTTCTGCAATTCTTTCAACAATTCACTATGAAGGAGAAATTACAGTGCTGCAGAAAAACATTGAAATGATGAACTCGATAGATAAGCAGAATATTGGCGTTGTGCTGGATGAAAATTGTTTTAGTGATCTTTTAACAATTTCTGAAATTGAGAAAATTGCCCGCTCTATGTTTGTTCATTGGGACAAAGAATTGTTTTTCAAATATTGCAGCGAACATCATCTCCCATTAAAAAAGAAAATCAAAGAGTTTTCAAAAGGAATGAAAATGAAACTGAATATCTTCATTGCGCTTTCCCATCATCCCCGCTTATTGATTCTGGATGAGGCTACCAGCGGACTTGATCCGGTTGCCCGTGACGGACTTTTGGATGTATTCTATGATTTTGTGGCAGATGGTCGTCATTCTATTTTGATGAGTTCTCATATTTTAAGTGATATTGAAAAGATTGCGGATATGATTACCTACATTTCTCAGGGTGAAGTTGTTTTTTCTGAATCCAAAGATGATCTACTGGATAAATATGTTATTGTCCGCTGCAGTGATGAAGAGTTGAAAACATTTGATCCATCTAAGATTCTGGGAATCAGAAAACATGCCTATACCTTAGAAGTTTGCATAGAAAAATCTGCATCTGGTTCTTTCGCAAGAGAATCAGTCACGTTAGATGATGTCATGGTGTTTGCATCACGATCAAGGAGGAATAGGGTATGAATGCATTGCTTGTCAAAGATTGGATGACGTCCAAAGGTTTGATTAAAAATTATCTATTGATTCTTGTGATTTATGCAGTGATTGCTTATGTTAATGACAATGTTTATCTTTTTTCTGGACTTCTGATTATGATTCCGCTTTTGATGGTGATCAATTCTATGGCTTATGATGAAAGAGCGAATACGAATAAACTGATGCTTGCATCAGGGATTTCCAGAAAACAGCTGGCACTGTCCAAATATGTTTTTGCGTTGATTTTAATTATAGTCATGACAGTTGTTAATACTTTAGTTGTCGGAATGATTGTGGATTTGAGTGAAGCTGTACTCACTTCATTGTTTATGGGGCTGATTGGCATGACCTATGTATCGCTTCTTTTGCCTGTCATATATAAATTTGGAACTGAGAAAGCTCGTATTTATATGATGATTGGCTTTCTGATTCCTTTTGCAGGAGTAATTGCATTGAGTTCACTCATGACTTTAAGTACAGTTGAGCTCAATGAAATGGTGATGATGACCATTATTGTTCTTGTTTGTCTGATTTTAATTGGAGCTTCAATTCTTCTTTCCTATCATATAGTAGAAAGGAAGGATTATTAAACATTGCAACCTAAAGAAGAAACGTTTACAATACATACAGGAGGACTTCATTATGTCAAAATCA
>JAFQKG010000041.1 GCA_017397025.1 Erysipelotrichaceae bacterium
ATTCTTTCTCAGTCTGTTGAACCAGGTAAAAAAGTCAAAGACGATGTCAAACTGACATTTACTGTTTCAATGGGAGCAGATCCGGATGAATTGATTGATTTCCCTGAAGATGTTTTGTCGATGACAAAAGAAGACATCAATGAATGGGTTGATGAAAACAAGCTGGAAAAAGTTCGTGTTTCACAAGCTTACTCAGACGAAGTAGAAGAAGGATTTGTGATTTCCTATGATTTGAAGGGCATTGATCGTGAAGAATTTACTCGTTCAACCAATGTTACTTTTACTGTCAGCCGTGGGCCTCAGCCTGCTCAGACATTCAGATTGGAAAATTTTGTAGGCAAGTATCAGGCTGAAGTCGAATCTTGGGCTAAGTCCAGCAACATCACGCTTGAGGTGGTTGAATCTTATAGTGAAGAGAAGGCAGATGGCACAGTACTGTCTCAAAGCATTGCTGCAGGAAAGACCATAAAAGAGGGAGATACCTTAATCATCACAGTTTCTAAAGGAAAAGCTGTCACACTTCCTGATTTTACTTTGATGAGTAAGGAAGAATTTACTGAATGGACTGCTGAAAACACAGGATTCCTCAAAATCAAAGAACGCTATTCTGATGTTGGCGGTTATGTGATTTCACAGTCAAGAAAAGCAGGAACACAGCTTGGAAGTGAAGATGACAAGGTAGAAGTTACTTTGAATCTGGGACTTCCTAAGCTGCCAAATACGTTTATTGGTGCTACTTATTCATCTTTGGTTGATTGGTGCAATGAAGAACGTCACAAAGGTGCCGATATGTATGCAGCACAGTGGAGTTCAGAAGAATCATCATACAGCTATAATTATAAAAAGGGAGAAATCGTTTCAATTCAGTGTTCAAGTTATTCAACAGGAGAAATTGTTGCATGCAATGGCGCACTTCCACTGGATGCACGTTTTGATGTTGTGCTGTCTAAGGGATTAGTTGTCGATGTTATGAAGACAGGCATTGTAGCACAGACAGTTGTGGTTGAAGATGATCCAAATACGACAGATATTGATGAAACACAGCTGGAATACCAACTCAGCAAAGATGTTGCCGTACTTGCGGATGCATTGAGCTCTATTGGCATGACCTATACAATTGAAGCAGCTTATGGCTCAGAAGCGCAGTTGGTGGACAAGACAACTGGCGAAGCTGTTAGCGTAAGTGGTAAATTATTTGAAGATCACGAATACATTATAAAATAGTACTACGAAGGGAGAGATTGGATGAATTTCTTTCAAAGAGCTTTAAAGAACACAACTCGTAAGCTCAGCAAGTCCATGTTGCTGGCACTGACGTTCTTTGTGATTGGCAACTTTGTTATTGTCGGGCTTGGTATCAGCAATGCTGCTGAACAGGCAAAAGTGATGACAAGAAAGAAGATGCGTGCTGCAGTCACCTATCAGATGGATTATCAGGCATTCTGGAATGATATAGAGGACCTGCCTGAAGAGGAACAAGCGGAAGCTTATAACAATTATCCTTATATCACAGAAGATGAAATCAAGGCTTTAATGGCAGATGATCGTCTTAAATCAATCAATGCATTGA